>BBSL01000163.1 GCA_001319865.1 Burkholderia sp. E7m39
CGTACGGTTCGCGCACGCAGGCGCCGTCCAACGATGCAGCGGCAACCGACGGCGAGCGCCGCGCGCTCGCGCTGTCGACCGCGCAGGCGGCCACTTCGCCATGGACGGGCGACGCCTCCGCCGCAAGCAGCGGCGCCCCCGCGCACGTGGCATTCGCGCGACCCGTGGCGGCGCCGAACGGGCGGCCGTGGCCGTCGTCGGCGGGCTATCTCGAGGGCATGCCCGTCGGCGCGGACGGCGGACATTCGACGGTCACCATCGACAACACGGCGAACCGCTTCGACGTGTTCGGCAAGCTCGTGTACAACGCATCGGTGTTCGACCAGCCGGTGCGGCACTTCTTCATTCCCGCCGGGCAGTCCTTCACACTGATGGGCGTCGCGCCCGGCAACTACGATATCCGCTACCAGAACCTCGACGACGGCGGCCTCTACAAGTCGCAAGGTTTTGGGCTTTCCGAGCAGGAAACGACCAACGGCGTCGACGCGACCAGCGTGAGCATCACGCTGTACGGAACGCCAGGCAGCGCCGTACAGCCGACGACGATCGGCCGCGGCGAGTTCTGATCTCGCGGCCGCGCCGTCGCGCTTTCTCATTGCATATCGCAGCGGTTCCTGATTGCCCCGTGGCGACGGACGAAGCGCTTTCCCACCGAGGCACGCGCCGGCGGCAAAGCGCAGCTTCATCGCGAAGACCTCATGGAGTTGGCGCGTGCGCGGGTTCCCTCTTGCCGAGCGCGCGGCGCCGTTCGAGGATGTCTTCGGCATCGGGCATCTGCCACGCGGCGCGCAGCAGGTGGATGAACACGGCCTCGCCTTCGGCGATGTGTCCGTCCGCATGCGCGCCTTCCTGGCACAGCGTCAGCACTTCACGGCGCAGCCGCCAGTCCTTCACGTCGGCGGCAAGGCTGAAGATGACGGCGGGGTCCAGCCGGCAGGTGTCGCCCCAGTTCAGATAGGCCGTCATCGTCAGGTCCTCGCACATCTGCTGTATGACGCCGAGCAGTTGTCGTCGGTCCATGTTCAGGCGCTGCGCCATGCCGCAGCGATCCAGCGCGTCGAGTTCGTCGATGCCCAGATGTCCGTCCGCAAGCAGGCAGGCGGCCACGATGCGGGCTGCAGCTTGCGGACTGTCGGTCAGATAGTGACGCATTTCGGATCTCCCAGTTTTCGATCGGGTTGACTGTGTTCGAGGGCGCGCTTACGCGATCCAGTCGCGCGGCATGACGCTCGAATGCACATGAAACGGGTAGCTGTTGTCGTCGAGCATGCGCTGGCGGCGCTCGAGTTCGGCAAGATCAGCCGACGATGCGAGCCATTGTTCGTTCTCCTTCTCATGCGAGGAAAACAGCGAGCCAAGACGGTGTGCGAGTTGTTCGAACATGATGTGCTCCTTCAGTAGTGCGATGAGTGGGCCCGAACGGTCGGGCTGCCGTTTGCACGCGATGCATCTGCTTGCATGTCCGTCGCCGGTTGGCGCTTGCATGAGAACGTTGCATCGACGGAATGCATCGTAGGCGGGGTGAATTAGCGAAAAATGAGGTGATTCAGACGCGGTTCATGTCATGGCACAACGTGACATATCGCGGCGAATCCGTAGAAAAAGCCGCTCATTCTTTGCTCACGCTCACTGCGCAGAATGCGAATCAACCGATGCGCAAACAACGAGGCATCGGATCTCAAGGAGAGCAACATGAAAGGGATTCGCCACGTTGCAGTCGCGGCTGTGCTCGGGCTGGGGCTGGTCAGCGCCGCGCAGGCGCATGTGTTCGTCGGCGTGGGCGTCGGGCTGCCCGCTATGCCCGTGATGACGCCCGTCGCGCCCATCGCGGCCGTGCCCGTTTATGCGCCGCCGCCCGCTGTGTACTACGCACCGCCGCCGCCCGTGTATGTGCCCCCGCCTGTCGTCGTCGGCTACTGGGGACATCCGCGCTGGGGATATCGCGGCTACTACGCGTACTGACGCGGAAGGCAACGCGCCCGATGCACGCTCATTTGCTTCTAATTTTCGATGCTTACGATGCACTTCATCGCAACCGATGCCTGACTGAAGACCTGATCCGGGCTCACCCAGGCTCATTGAACAAACCACTGGAGGGAAACATCATGAAATCGCTGATCCGCACCGCTGCAGCCGCTTTGATCGTCACGCTGCCCATCGCCGCGTTCGCGCAAACGAATGCACCCGTCACCCGCGCCGACGTCCGGGCGCAACTGGTGCAACTCGAGGACGCGGGTTACAACCCCGCCAGCGATCACGCGACCTATCCCGCGAAGCTCGAAGCCGCGCAGGCGCGCCTGAACGCGCAACACGGCGCGGACGCTTACGGCGGCGCCGCGGACAGCGCATCGCAAAGCGGCACGGCTTTTCATCCGCAATACGACGTCGGGCTGAAGTCGATCTACACCGGTCATTGAAGACGGCTGAACGGCAGCATCCGTTCGACGCGAATGGCGGGCGAGCAGAGCACTCTGCGCGCCCGCATCATTGCTTTTGCAACCAGCGTTCCTTCAGCCAGACAAGCACACGACGCGGTGTAGAATCGGCTCGCCGAAAGGCACGCCGAAAGGCACGCCGAAAGGCACGCCGAAAGGCTCGCCAACAGGCTCGCCGAAAGGCTCGCCGAAGGCATGCCAACAGGCCCCTTGCAAAGCAAGCCGACGCGGCCCGCAACAGGCGGGGGAGCGCTGCTGTCGTCGGATGTTGCGTCGTCTCGTGTCCAACTGCGCAATCCTTTATGCGGACGTCACGCATTCCAGCCATGTCCATGCCCAAGATCCGCTCGCTCAGAAATCAACTCGTGCTCGCCCTGTGTGTGCTGGTGAGCGTCGTCGGCGTGGTGCAGGGCGTCAGTTCGTGGCAGCTGTCGAAGGCGGGCATGAGCGCGCTGCTCGACCTGCGCCTCGAGCAGGTAGCCACGCGGCTCTATCACAGCGGCCTCGCCGATTCGCTGCCGACGACGCCCGCGCGCGGCTCGCAGCCAGAGCGCGACATTTATCTGGTGGTCTGGAAGGACGGCATCGAAACGCCTTACCGCTCGACGGACCCGTCGCTCGCGTTGCCGCGCGACGCCGACCCCGGCTTCACGACGGCGATGGTCAACGGCGAAAGCTGGCGCATCTTCACGTTGCGCGAACCGATGATGGTCGTGCAGGTTGCGCAGCGCTCGCGCGTGCGGCACGAGCTCGCCCAAGCGACCTCGCTGAACACGCTCTGGCCGATGATCGTGCTGGTGCCGCTGGTGTGGATCGCCGTGCTGCTCGTGGTGCGCCGCGCGCTGCGCCGCCTGACGCGGCTGGGCGCGCAGGTGCAGGCCATCGATATGACGCACTTCGACCAGTTGTCCACTTCGGGCGTGCCGACGGAAATACGCCCGTTTATCGTGTCGATCAACAAGATGATCGAGCGGCTGGAGCAGTCGATCGAGGGCGAGAGAAAGTTCATCTCCGACGCCGCGCACGAACTGCGCACGCCGCTCACCGCTTTGCAGCTGCAGGCGGACAACCTGCAGCCGCACATCGCGCCGGGCAACCAGGAGCGCTTTCGCGAGCTGCAGGCGGGCATCCGGCGCAGCGGCCGGCTGATCGCGCAGCTGCTGCGGCTCGCGCGCGCCGATGCCGCCGTGAAGGCGGACACGGTGATGCGCGTCGACGTCGCGGCCGTCGTCGTCGACGTCGTGGCCGAAGTGCTGCCCATCGCGATGCAGCGCGGCATCGACATCGGCGCCGACGAAATGACGAGCGCCTACGTGCGCGCCAACGACGCCGATCTCGGCATTGCGCTGCGCAATCTCGTCAGCAACGCGATCCGCTATACGCCGGATGGCGGCAAGGTGGACCTGAGCGTGCAGCAGCGCGACGGCATGGTGTGGATCGAAGTCGTCGATACGGGCCCCGGCATCGACGAGGCGCTGCTGCCGCGCGTCTTCGACCGGTTCTTTCGCGCCAATCTGCAGATCGAGGGGAGCGGACTCGGGCTGTCGATCGTGCTGGCCATCGTCAATCGTTACGGCGGCTCGGCGAGCCTGCGCAACCGCATGGACGGGCAGTCGGGCATTGTCGCGACCATCGGTTTTCCCGCCGTGCCGTGAGCGCACGACGTCGCATGCGGGCCACGTGCCGGCCAGATGCGAGCGGCGTGCTCATTTTTCGCTAACTCTGCGCGCCTACGATCGAACTGTTGGAGCAGGCCCCTCTGGTTCTGGCACGGCGATCGGTGCAAGCCAGAATCCTTCGGCCGACTGCGCGAGCAGTCGGCCTTTTTTTACCTGGGCGCTGCGCGGCGTGGCCCGCGCCGCCTCGGTTATCATGCGATCTGGCTGGCGCGCGGAAGTGGGGCGCGCCGGCGGCTGCCGCCAGCGCATCAAGCGCCATCCGCGCACCGCATCGCGTCCCGCGCCGCAGCCGACACCAACGCTTCGTTGCTGCGGACACGACATCATGCGAGTGCTACTGGTTGAAGACGATCTGCAGATCGGCCAAAGTCTGATGCGCGCATTGCAGGACCAGGACTACAGCGTCGACTGGGTGCGCGACGGCAACGCGGGCAGCGCCGCCATCGCTGCCGCCGAATACACCATCGTGCTGCTCGATCTCGGCTTGCCGGGCATGGGCGGCATCGAATTGCTGAGAAGCGCGCGCAGCGCAGGCAACACGGTGCCCGTGCTGATCCTCACCGCGCGCGACGATCTGGAAGCGCGTGTGCAGGGCCTCGACGTCGGCGCCGACGACTACGTGCTCAAACCGTTCGACGTACCCGAGCTGCTGGCGCGAATGCGCGCCGTGCTGCGGCGCAAGGCGGGCTATGCGTCGTCGCGTCTCGGCGACGATTCGCTGAATCTCGATCTCGACAAGCGTACGTTGTGCTGCAACGGCGTGTCGTCGGTCTTGTCGGCGCGGGAGTTTGCATTGATGCTCGCGTTTCTCGAACGGCCGGGCACGATCCTGTCGCGCGACCAGCTGGAGGACAAGCTGTACGGCTGGGGCAAGGAAGTGGAGAGCAACGCCGTCGACGTGCTGATCCATTCGGTGCGCAAGAAGTTCGGGCAGTCGGTGATACGCAACGTGCGCGGGCTCGGCTGGACGGTGATGCTCGGCGACGGGCCGAAGGCATGACGCGGGCGTCTGCTTGCGTCTTTTGCGCTACTTTTTCCGCTACTTTTCCGCTCATTCCTCCCCTCATTTTTCGCTCACTCTGACTCGCGACAATCTTCTCGACCGCCCAGCAATCACGCTGTTTTCGCGGCGAGGAGAGAGCGATGAAAGGAATTCCGCAGCTTCAGGTCGTTGCTGCATGCAACGATTATCGGGCCGCGTTCGGAGCGCCCGCGCAGGCCGTGCGCACGCGGATCTCGGTAGATGTCGATGACACGATGCATGACGGCGCGGCGCGCGTGAGCACCTCGGCGCCCAGCTACGCCGCGCGCGCCTATCGGGTGACTCGCGTGGTTCGCATGCAGTCGCCAACCGTGCAGATCGATTCGCTTGCGCTTCAAGCGCGCAGTGCCGGTTGGAGCAAAGGCTTCGGCGGCACGCATGGCGACGGCGCCGAACAGCCGCGAGGCGCATATGTCGAACTTTTCGGCCATCGACAGCATCGCGACGAACTGGCAGTCGCGCATCGCGCTGCGGGCGATTCCGCTGATCGTCAAGCGGCGCTTTTCGGCGTGCCGCGATGCCGTCCCCGATGTCGCGCAAATGCGCTCGCGCGCGCATCGCCTGTCGTTGCCGGGCGCGCGGCTCGCGGCGCTGCTGCATCCGCGCTCGCGCAGAATCCGCGATGCCACGCTCGACGGGCTCTGGACGCATCCTTCCCTGCGGTCCGGACCGATCGCGCATGTGATCCTCTATCTGCACGGCGGCGGCTATTACTTCGGTTCGTCGGCGACGCATCGCGCGGTGACGACGGCGCTCGCCTGTCATAGCGGCGCGCCCGTGTTCGCGCCGGACTACCGGCTCGCGCCCGAGCATCCGTTTCCCGCCGCTCGAAGATGCGCTGCACGCGTACTCCACGATGATCGCGCGCGGCATTCCGGCGGATTCGATGGTCGTGGCAGGCGATTCGGCGGGCGGCGGGCTGGCCCTGGCGCCGCTGCTCGCGCTGCGCGACGCGGGCGAAGCGTTGCCTGCGGGCGCCGTGCTGTTCTCGCCGTGGGCCGACCTGACGACGACCTGGCGCGCGTCGCGCGGGAGAGGACCGGCGACGCGCGCTGCCATCCGGCGCGCCGCGCAGA
>BBSL01000164.1 GCA_001319865.1 Burkholderia sp. E7m39
GGAATCTCGAACAGATGACCGAACTGCGCGGCGGGCGCAATGCGCGTCACCTGCCTGATCGCGTCGTTCACGGCGTCTTTCGGCAGATAGAGCGACAGTTGCACGCGTCCCGTATGAGGCAGCGTCGCGATACGGATCGTCCACGGCTGGCCCGCGCAATCGCGTGTGAGCGCGCGGCGCAAGGGCGTGACGTGCTGCGCGTCGAGCGTCACGCGCATCATCACGCTGCGGCTCGGCACGGGACGCCGCGCGGCGGCGCCGTGATGATGACGATGGATGCCGAAAATGGCGCGCAAAATCGCACGGGCTTTCGTCATGCCTTTTCTCCGAACTGACATTGAAGCTAGCGTAGCGCGATCTGCGTTAAAGCCGAATAAAAAATCGCGCGAGTGCGGTGCGGGCCGTGTGTGCGCCGCCGCACGCAGAGCGCGGTTGAAAAGCTGCTAAACAAGGGTGCTAAACGTGTGTGCGCCGCCGCATGCCGATGACTGCGAAAACGCTACGGGCATCATCGCCGGATGCCAACGCGACTGATGCACGCTGGTAGCGCGGGTAAGCGCGGAACTCCGGCAGCGCCTGCGCTGTCATGGGTTAGGATCGGCGTTCGCATCGCGTTGCTTCGCATCCCGCGGCGCGTCCGTCACGCATTCATCGCACCAGGCTTCAAGCGCAAGGCAGTCCCATCCCCGCACAGTCGCCAACCGGTTTCCACCCAGGGAGAAACAATGACAATACCCCGCCGTCGATTCATCGCCATGACCACGGCCACGCTCGCATCAGGCGGGCTGGCGCTCGCGGGTTGCACGACCACGGGTCCGTCGTCGGATACGTCGCCCGAAGCGAACGCGGCGAAGCGCCAGACGATCGACGCCGACGTCGACGGGACGCTCGCGCGGCTCTTTAACTCGATCGGCGGCTCGCGCGAACTCGCCGACAAGTCGCGCGGCATGCTGGTGTTTCCTTCCGTGATTGCTGCGGGCTTCTGGTTCGGCGGGCAGTACGGACAAGGCGCGCTGCGCGTCGGCGCTCAGACCTCGGGCTACTACAGCATCACGGCCGCGTCGTTCGGTCTGCAGATCGGCGCGCAATCGAAGGCGATCGTCATGCTGTTCATGACCGACGACGCCCTCAGCAGCTTCACGCGCAGCCAGGGCTGGGCGGCGGGCGTCGATGCGACGGTCGCCGTGCTGAAGGTTGGCGCGAACGGCAACGTCGATACGTCGACGGCGACGAGCCCCGTCGAAGCCTTCGTGCTGACGAACGCCGGGCTGATGGCGGGCGTATCGCTGGAAGGCTCGAAGATTTCCCGTCTGATCATCTGATGAGACGCGCCGGCTGATGCCGGCGTTGCTGCGCATGCCGCGGCCGCGGCGTGCCGCTCATTTATCGCTAACTCTGCCGTCGCATGATGCTTGCCATGACGCAACGCCCTGACGGAGGCACGCAAAATGAGCAAGCACATTCTGGTTGCAGTCGGCGCCCATCGGCACGACGCGGTACTCAAGACAGCGATCGACAACGCGCGCCGCATGAACGCGCAGCTGACAGCGGTGTATGTCGTCGACTCGATGCCCTGGTGGGCCATGACGGGCGTCGAGTACGGCTGCATCAGCGGATTGCAGATGGTGCAGGAACTGGAGCGCGCAGTCGAGCAGCGCTGCACCGACACCTTCGCGCGCGACGCGCAAGACCTCCAGACGCGCGCCGTCGCGATACCTATGCAGGGCAGCAGCGTGGCGCGCACGATCGCGCGATTCGCCGACGAACTCGACGCGGATCTGATCATTATCGGCGCGGGACGCCCGTCGAAGTGGCGCTTCTGGGAAGAGCGGATGAGCGATGGGGTTGGGCGCTGCACGCGTCGCGCGGTGATGGTGGCGACTGCTGCGGAGGTGCAGACGGCCGGCCAGGATCAACGCGACGTTCAACGTGAAACGCCATCCGAAGCACAACGCGAAGCCCAACGCGAAGCCCAACGTCGGCCGCGCGTCGCCGTGCGCACGCAGGCGCTTTGAGCAGCCCGCGCGCGCCGGCGTCACGCGCCGCTGATCAGCTTCAGCCCCGCTGGCAACGACTCGCCGAATACGCGGCCGCTGTCGGCTTCGTCGAGCGCGACGGTTTCGCGGACCATGCGAATCCATGTGGGCGCGGCGCCGAGGGTTTCGAGCCGCCGGATGACCGTTTCGCGCGCGTCGTCGGGCAAATCGCGCGAACGGTCGCCCGTCATCCGCGACAACTGCACGGCGGCGAATGCCGCCGGCTCCACCTTTTTCCAGTCGAGCGCAAGCACGGCGTCGAGCCAGCGCAGCGCGATCTCGGGCGGCACGACGCCGTGCGCGCTGCCGTAAAAGGGCAAACGCGCGCCGATCCGGCCGATCGCCCACCACGTCTGATGATTCTCCGAAGGCTTGCGCAGCCGCTCGAGCAACGCTTCGGCGAGTGCGACCTTGCGCTCCACGGCAATGCGCTCCAG
>BBSL01000165.1 GCA_001319865.1 Burkholderia sp. E7m39
ACATCTGGCTGCACAAGCAGGTCATGACGAAGCTGGCCGAGAACGGCGGGAAAGTGCCGGACGATCTGAAGAACTGAAATACAGGCGGATGCATGGAGGATGAGACGCGGGTGACCGGCATGAAGCAAAGTGCATGATCGCGGGAATGCGATTTGCGGCGGCGCGGGATCATGAAGCTCGCCACGTTCAACATCAACGGCATCCGTTCGCGGTTGCCTGCCTTGCTCGCCTGGCTCGAACGGGAAGCACCCGACGTCGTGTGCCTTCAGGAACTGAAGGCGCCCGACGCGGCTTTCCCTGCGGCCGAGATCGACCGCGCGGGATACGGCGCGATCTGGCATGGACAGGCATCGTGGAACGGCGTCGCGATTCTCGCCCGCGACGCGCAGCCGGTCGAAACGCGCCGTGGCCTGCCCGGCGACCCCGACGATACGCATAGCCGTTATCTCGAAGCGGCCGTCGATGGCCTGTTGATCGGCTGTCTCTATCTGCCGAACGGCAATCCGCAACCTGGACCGCGGTTCGACTACAAGCTCGCGTGGTTCGAACGGCTGATCGTCTACGCGAAGAAGTTGCTGGACAGCGGCCATCCCGTCGTGCTGGCGGGCGACTACAACGTCGTGCCGACGGACTTCGACATTTACAATCCGCGCTCGTGGCTCAAGGACGCGCTGCTGCAGCCGGAAAGCCGCGACTGTTACGCGCGTCTGCTCGCACAGGGCTGGACCGACTCGCTGCGCAAGCGTTTTCCGGACGAGCAGATCTTTACGTTCTGGGATTATTTCCGCCAGCACTGGGAGCGGAACTCGGGTTTGCGCATCGATCATCTGCTGTTGAGCCCACAGGTCGCCGCGACGATGCGCAATGCGGGTGTCGATCGCTGGGTGAGGGGTGAGCCGCATGCGAGCGATCACGCGCCCGCATGGGTCGAACTCGATCTGGAGAGGCTTGCGGGTGACGCGGCCGAGGTAGCGACGAACGCATCGTCGAATGCGACGCGCGCAGGAGAGGTGAAGAAAACCGCAGTGAAGAAAACTGCAGTGGGGAAAGCGAGCGCCGCGAAACGACCCACGGCGTCAAGGAAAACAGGCAAGTAACGTCATGCGGCCGTGCAAAGCGCATACGTCATGCATGAAAGTGCGGCAGAACGTCGGCCGCCAGTTCCTCCATCACTTCCCGCACGGGCTGCTGCGAGTTCAGATTCAGCGTCACGTGATGCGTGCCGCTGTCGCGCATGTCGTCGAGTGCCGCGATGAGTGCATGTCGTCCCGCGCGATAACCGAGCGATAGCGGCGCAGCCGGTTCGTGTGGATCATCGCTGAGATCGAGCCGCATCGCGACGCCGAATGCGCGAAACGCGGGCGCCGGCAGGCGATCGACAGCCGCGCGCCACATGCTGTGCCGCGCGCGTTGCGTGTCCGGGTCGCGGTGATACGTCATCCAGCCGATCGAACGGCGCGCGATCCAGTCCACGCTTTGCCCGCCTGAGCCGACCGCGAGCATCGGCACCGGCAACGGGGGCTGCGGCAACAGCATGAACTCGGGTGCACCTTCGGGACGGCGATCGGGAATTACGTGAGGCACCTCGCCGAGCGCCGCCGCAAGCGTGTCCCAATGCGCGCGATACAACTCGCGCCGTTCTTCGGCGTCGCGCCCGAAGGCGGCGTATTCGGGTGGACGGTCGCCCGAGCCGAGCCCCAGCATGAAGCGGCCATTCGACAACGTCTGCACCGACCCCGCGCCCTTCGCGATGTGCAGCGGGTGACGTAACGTCAGAACAATCGCGCCGCTGGCAAGCGCGATTCGCGTCGTATGCGAGGCGAGCGCGCCGAGCAGCACCCACGGATCGAGGTGGCCGACAGGGTCCGGGTAGTCGGCGCTGTTCAACGGCACGTCGCGCACCCAGAGCGCGCGAAAACCGAGCGCATCGGCCAGTGCCGCGAGTTCGACCTGCTCGCGGAAATCCGCGACGATCTGCCCCGCGCGCAATAACGGCAACGTCAGTCCGATCGAGAGCCGGCCTTCGGCGAACACCTGGCGGTCAATGGAGGTGCGGACTGGCGTCATCGACGTTCGCTCTCTGCGCGGGTTCCGTTCGCGGCGTTGCGCGGGAAACCGATCCTAGCATCGACTGGCAAATCGCACCCGCCGTCCGCCACAACAACCCTGAAACCCGCATGGACAAAGGCTCGCGTGGGCCGCGCCCGGTTCTCCCATTGTTTGAAATTTGGGAACTGTGATTTCAATCTATGAGCATAGAAATTTGATAGCGCTCGTCTAAACTCACTCTCAATCGACGCCGCGCCAGATCCATCCGGTTGCGACGCCTTCCTGATTCAACACATTCTCTGGAGTTCGTCATGAAGAACCGTCTTATTGCAGCCGTGCTCGTCGCCGTGTCCGCCGCAGTTGCTGCGCCCGCTTTTGCTTCCGGTTACGGCCCTGCACCGTTTTATCGTCCGTCCGTCGGCGCGCCCGCGTCCCAGCGCGGGGTCAGCGCGCAAACCGTCGCGGCCGAACGCAACGAAGCTGCCGCATCGAACAGCGGCGTCGGCGGCGTGATCGGCGCGTCGTCGGAATCGGGCGTCCGTCAGTCGTCGCAAGCAGTTCCCGACGTCAACGTGTTCAAGGGCCATTGATTGGACCGCGGCGAGGGTTCGGACTCGCCGCGTCGCCGATGGCGGCGCTAGCCATCGTGCGCGGAACAGCAGCCTGGCGCTAGCCCGCCGGCTCTGTTCGACAGGAGTGGGATTCCATGAAAGCGTTTTTCGAAGGACTGGTGATCGTGGTCGCGGTGGTCGTGTACTTTTTGCCCGCCATCGTCGCAGATGCACGCGAACGCAGCGATGCGTTCGCGGTCACGATCTTCAACGTGCTGTTCGGCTGGACCGTGATCGGCTGGGTCGCGGCGTTTGTGTGGGCGCGTCATCGCGTGAGCGAGAAGCGGTTGTCGAGCGTCGCGCAAACAGCGCGCCGCGCGATGGGCAGAGTCACGATCGCCAAGATCGTCGCGCGCTCGCGCCGCGCGCGCGCGACGCGGCGCCGCACGACTGCGTCCGTGTAACCCGAAGTTCGCGCGACGGGACCGCCGGCCTGATATCAGGCCGGCGGTTTTGTTTTGGGCGGAACAGGTAAGCGAGACACTCGCGCAGCATTGATTCGGATGCCGAATTAAAATCGATCGATCACCACAGCGCAGCCGTCCAGCTTCCGATGCGGACGTCGTGCAACGCGTCGCGCAGATTTTGCACGAACGCATCGGCCCTCTGATGACGGCTTTGCACACGCGGGTCGAAGCGTCGGCTCGACGCGAGCACGTCGATGATGCCGCGTGTCGAAACGCTCGTGTCCAGATCAGAGATGTCAGTGACTTTGGCCCATGTGCAGCGCGTGATCTCGTTGCTGGGCACGGGGGTCTGCTGTTCGTCGATATGCACGGCGAACACATGGTGGCAAGTACGTGTGCCCGCAAACCCGAACAGATACTGCATGCCGATCGCCTGAAGGCGCGTTTCCTCCATGAGCTCACGCACAGCGGCCGCTTCGAATGTCTCGCCGGCGTCCGGCTTGCCGCCCGGCAGCGACCAGCGCGAATTCGCCTTGCCGACCAGCAGAATGCGCGTGCCTACGCGGCACACGACAGTCGCACGTTGCTTCACAGTGTCTCTTCCATGTAGGGACGCGAGAGGAGCGAGCACGCCCCATGCCGCGCGATCCGCTGGCGCTCTCAGTCGCCATTCGACCCGGTATTATCCGCCCGATGTTGAGTACGGGACGTGACACCTTGATGACAGCCCTCATCAAATGTGAGCCCGAGCTGTAACCGCGCGGCATCGCATCGGCCGCGAAGGGGGCGCGGCGGCGTGTGCGTGCAACGGGCCGGTCGACGCGCTGCTCGCGCGACTACGCGGCCGCGAGCTTCTTGTTCTGCTTCGACATGCCGTCGAAGATCGCCGCGGCCAGATCGTCCGGAAAGCCGCGCGGCAGTTGCGCTGCGACGCGATCGATCACGTCCGGCGTGGCCAGCGTGACGGCGGCGATCAGTGCTTCGACGGTAGCGGGCGCGAGACCCACCTGCTGCCCCTGAGCGATCCAATGCCGCCGCACGATCTGGCCGATCAGGTAGTGATTGCTCGTGCCGCGCACGGCCATTGCTAGCCTGGCCTTTTGCATCGGAATGCGGTTCGCGCCGCGCCCGATGATCGGGTGCGCGGAGAGCACGTCATACAGCGGCGTTGCGCGATAGCGGTTGCCCGGCAGGTGCGCGATGCTGAAATTCTTCGCATGGCCGTCGGTCGCGGCGAGCAGCCAGAAGACCAGTTGCGTCGTGAAGAAGCGCACGGTGTCGTCGGCGGCGTCGAGCGAGCCCGCGAGAATGTGCATCACGTCATCGATGCCGGGTCCGCCGTCGGCCTGATACTTCGCAATGGGCGGCGTGCCCGTGGCCTGACACATGTCCTCTTGCGGCAGGCGGACGATCCATTTTCCGTCGCCGGAAAGCCGTCGGTCGAAGCGCTCCACGACAAGGGCCTTCTGATCGCCGAAATGCGCGATCTCGCACGCCGCGACAGGCAGGCCATACGCGGCGACGATCTTCGAACAGAGCCATTCGTTTTCCACCGATGTACGCATGTCGGCGCGCATGTTGCCGACAAGGCCAAGCGGCAGCTTCAGGATATGCGTGGTCGGCGTGCTGCCCGCCGGCAGCA
>BBSL01000166.1 GCA_001319865.1 Burkholderia sp. E7m39
GCAGCGCGGTCTTTTCCTGCGCGCCCGCAATGGAAAGACGCAGGTCCGCCGCGTGATCGTGCTGGCCCAAGGGCGCGGCCGATGTGGTGTCGCGCAGCAGGCGCGCGATGTCGTCGTCCGTCAGCGCGTCACCGCCTATGCGGTAGAGATCGGTCGGCGTTTCCCCGGGCGGCAGCATCTGGATCGCGCCGACGCAATCGCGTCCCAGCGCGGCGAGCAGCTCGAACGGCCCGGTGCCGGCCGTCTTGTAGCGCTGCGCCATGCGACGCCGGATCGGCTCGCTGTCGGGCAGCAGGTTGTCGAAGAACGCGGACACGAGTGCGCCGCGATACGGCTGATTGCCCGGCGTGAACGGCAGCGACAGCGACAGCGGGCGGCCCTGTTCGTCGTCGATCCATTCGTCGAAGTAGACCAGTCGCTCGCCCGCGCCCGATTTTTCCCAATAGCCGACGGCGAGGCCATTCATCCACAGGTCGAGACGTTGAGTCTGCGAACGGCGCCCCATGCTTACCACGGCTCCCGTTTCTTCGGCGGATTCGCGGCGCGTTTCGGCTTCGACGTAGCGCGCGCGTCCTGCGCGGACGCCGCCTTGCGCGTTGCCGCTTTCGCGCCGGCCGCCGCGGTGCTTGCTGAAGTACGCCTCGCTTTCTTGACGGCAGGCACAGTGCGCCGGGTTGCCGGCGTGGGCGCGCGTTGAGTTCCGCGCTTGCGGGGCGAGACGGGCGCGATCTTCGCAACGGGCGCTGCCGTCGTGAGGGCTGGCTCGTCCTGGCTGAGCGTGAGGCTGGCGTTCAGCAGCCGCAACACCGTGAAGAGTCGCTCGACGCCGGCAGCGGCCGGGTTCGCCTCGAACTTCGCGTAGCTTTGCTGCGTGATGCCGAGCCGGGCGGCGAGGGCGGCCTGCGTCAGCCCGGCGGCCTTGCGAAAGCCGCGCAGAACAGGCTGCAGCTGGCTGAGCGTCTTGACGGAGTATTCCAAGGCGGGCCTCGAAGAAAGCGGGTTGGATCGGGTCGCGCCGATCTGGCGCAGGGAACTTGCGCGACGCCGTCCGAAGGGTAGACAGGATACAGATCAAAGTCTGTACTGGCAATATACACCTTTTAAGTTGTAAATAGAAAATACAGAATTTAAGTTGTATCGGAAGCAGGCTGCGAAATATGCTTTTGCAATCAGTCGTGTTGCGTCGCAGCGCGCGTGCTGGGGATCAGTCCACTCGTATCACTGACTCGCGTCGCAAGCCTGCAGTGCAGGACATTTTTCACGCACGGGTACGAGACGTGCTAAGGGAGGACTGAACTCGCCGCGCGATCGGGTGAACGCAAGCCGATCGGGCTTTACGAAAAAGGAGGCCAGCCCATGAGCGATCATCAGTCATCGGATTCACCCGATCTCACGCGACGCAAGATCGTGGCCGCGCTCGCCGGTAGCGTTGCGTTGTCGGCTTGCGGCGGAGGAGGGAACGGCGGATCGTCGACAAGCACGGGAACGACGGACGGGATTCCGCCCGACCGCGCGAGCCTTCCGCGGCCCGCGCTGCCGGACCCGGCGGCGTCAGGCATCGATCACATCGTCGTCGTCACGATGGAAAACCGCTCGTTCGATCATCTGTTCGGGTGGGTGCCGAATGCGGAACACCAGCAGGTCCGCCAGTTCACCGATGCATTTGGCCAGACGCAGTCGTCGTTCGCGTTGACGTCGAATGCGTCATATGGCTTCCAGGCCTGCTCGTTCGCCGATCCCAATCACCTGTACAGCGCCGGGCGCACGCATCTCGCCGGCGGCGCGATGAACGGCTTTCTGCTGACGCCGGGCACCAGTCTGACCCGCGGCGACCTGCTGCCCATCGGCTATTTCGGCGCGGACGATCTCGACTTTTATCGCGGCGCCGTCACGCAATACACGGTGTGCGACTACTACATGAGCGGCATCCTGTCCGCGACTTTCCCGAACCGGCTCTATCTGCACAGCGGCGAGACGGACCGCCTCGACGACAGCACCGATACCGCCACACTTCCGACCATCTGGGACCGGCTCGACGCGAAGAACATTTCATCGACGTATTACTTCCACGATGTTCCGTTCACGGCGCTGTACGGCACGCGCTATGTCGGCCGCTCGAAGCTCTTTGCCGATTTTCTCGTGGATGCGGCGGCGGGCAGCCTGCCATCGTTCTGCATGGTCGATCCGTCTTTCGCGGGCGAAGCACAAGGTACGTCGAACGACGATCATCCGCATGCCGACGTGCGCAATGGCCAGGTGCTGCTAGGCAAGATATACGACGCGCTGCGCACGGGGCCGAAGTGGAGCACGACGCTGATGATCATCGTGTACGACGAATGGGGCGGCTTCATGGAACATGTGGTGCCGCCCGTCAAGCCGGTGTCGACGGCGGAACGGGGCGTGGGCAATGATGGACGGCTCGGGTTTCGCGTGCCGTGCATGCTGCTCGGGCCGCGCGTGCGCGCGAACACCGTGTCGCGCTATCCATTCGATCCGAGTTCGATTCATCAACTGCTCGCGTGGCGCTTTGGTCTAGATCCGCTTGGCGTGCGCGCGAGCGATCCGAATACCTTCAACATGGCTTACGCGCTCGACTTCGGCGACGCCGCGCGTACCGATGCGCCCGCTATCGCCGTGACGCAAGGCACGTTCGGGACGGCCTGCCCGGTGGGCGCGGGCATACCGGGACTCGGTGGAATCGATCGCAGTCAGCAGGTTCCGTCCGCGTCCGCATCGAGTGCGCAGGCCAATCCGCCCGGCGGACGCTTCGCGGATTTACGCGCCAAAGCGAGCGCGCTGGGTTTCCCCGGCGGCAATTGAATGGTGCGTCGCGCATGTAGTGAAGAATGCGCGCGAGCAACAGAAAAAACGGCTCCGCGGCACATGCCGCAGAGCCGCTATCGTCATCAGCGACGCTTGAACACGAAAGCTCAGGCTGCTTCTTTGCGTCGTTTGCCGAGTGCCGCTTCGACGGTTTCCTTGTCGGACTGCGGAACCGTGCCTGCCGGGCGATGCACGTCGTGCGTGACGAAGCCCTGTTCGCGGCTCGGCACGTCGAACCACTCGCGATGCGCAAACGAATCGCGAATATCCTCGAGTCCGCTTTGCCAATGTTCGAGCATCGTGTCCATGCTGAACTCGTAGTCCTTGTAGTGACCTTCGTACGGCTTGTTCTTGTAGATCAGATGCACGACGTTGATCGCGCTGCCGTCCGCGGCCTGCTCGGCCAGGCGGAACATCGGGTCGGCTTTCAAGACGGAGCTCGGCACGTGCTCGAGCAGTTCCTTGATGAAGCGCGCGTGCTTTTGCCGCTCGGCGAGCATGTTCGTGATCGCGCGGGTACGGCTCGAATACTGAATGTCCTTGGCGCGTTCCGATATGTCGAGAAAATCGCCCGGTGCGTTGCCGCGGGCGCTCCACAGGTCCACCTGGAACACCAGGGTGTCCTTGTGATCCGAATCGCGCAGCACTTCCGTGAGCGGTGTGTTCGATACAAGGCCGCCGTCCCAGTAGTATTCGCCGTCGATCTCGACGGCGGGAAAGCCCGGCGGCAGTGCGCCTGATGCCATGAAATGCTCAGGCGCGAGCCGCATCTTGCGGTTGTCGAAGTACGTCAGATTGCCCGTACGTACGTTCACGGCACCGACGGATACGCGCGTCGCGCCGTCGTTGATGCGATCGAAGTCCGCGAATTGCAGCAGCGTAGCCTTCAACGCGGCCGTGTCGTAGTAGCTCACACGGCTCGGGTCCAGCTTGCCGAGCCCTGCAACGGGCAACGGCATGCGCGGCGCGAAGAAGCCGGGCTGGCCTTCCGTCAATGCGCGGCCAGCCGCCCACATGCTGGCCCACTTGCGAGACAGGTCATGCAAGCCGAGACCGGGCAGCGTCCACGCACTGATGCTGCCGACCCAATCGAGCGGATGGCAGATTGCATTCCAGAAGCCTCGCAGCGCTTCCACGCGTTTCTCCGGCGCGTTGCCGGCGATGATCGCCGTATTGAGCGCGCCGATCGACACGCCCGCAATCCAGTCCGGCTCGACCTTCATTTCGGCGAGCCCCTCGACCACGCCAGCCTGGTAAGAGCCGAGCGCGCCGCCGCCTTGCAGCACGAGCGCGATCTCGTCGTAGCGCGGCAACACAAACGGTTGCGGCTGCGCGCTGATATTTTTTGTGTCGCTGCGCATACGTGCTCCTTACTTCATCGACCAGCCGTGGCTGACGATCACCGATTGCCCCGTCAGCGCCGACGATTCGAAGCCCGCAAGGAACGCCACCGTGTTCGCGACGTCATCGACCGTCGTGAATTCGCCGTCGACCGTTTCCTTCAGCATCACGTTCTTCACGACTTCCTCTTCGGTGATGCCGAGTGCCTTCGCCTGCTCGGGAATCTGCTTGTCGACGAGCGGCGTGCGCACGAAGCCCGGGCATACGACGTTCGCGCGTACGCCGCGCGGGCCGCCTTCCTTCGCGACCACACGCGCGAGGCCGAGCAACCCGTGCTTCGCGGTGACATAGG
>BBSL01000167.1 GCA_001319865.1 Burkholderia sp. E7m39
AGTCGGCAAACGCGTATTCCTCGATCGGGGCGACGATCTGAATGCCCGCGTTCGACACCAGCACGTCGATGCTGCCGAGTTCTTTCACTGCGCGTTCGACACCCGTGTTCACAGCGTCTTCATTGGTCACGTCCATCGCAACGGCAATTGCCTTGCCGCCGTTTTCGACGATGCTCGACGCAACCTTCTGCGCATTCTCGAGGTTCAGATCCGCAATCACGACGGCGGCGCCGAGGCTCGCGAGCTTGCGCGCGCATTGTTCACCGATACCGCTTGCTGCACCCGTCACGAGCGCGACCTTGTTTTGCAGTGACATTGTGTATTCCCTTGAATGGTGTGGAGAGGGTTAGACGGCGAGTTCGAGTGCGTCGTCGTTCGATGTCTTCGCAGCGGATGCTGCAGCGTGTGCAGGGGCGAGATAATCGAACGCGACTTCGCCGATGTCGAGCGTGAGATTCGCAATCACGTGACGCGCGCCGACGACGCGTTTCACGGGCAGATCCGCAATGGGGGCGAGCGCATGCGGATGCAGTTCGAGGGCGGCGGGGCCGCTCCATGCGCCGAGCACCGTCACGTCGCGCAGATAAAAACGCACGAGTTCGCAGATGCGCGCCGTGCCGTCGACATGCGGAATCACCTTGAGCAGATAGTTCGGCGTATCGGCGAGCTTCGCGCGTTCGACTTCGATATCGAGTGTGCGGTGCTTGTAGCCCATCGTGCCCGTCGCGATACGTTGCGTGCCGTAGTCGAGGGTGCCGAGCAGCGTGTCGTTGCCGTCGACGCCGAGCTTCGGGCGCGCGAGTTTCTTCGGAAAGCCCCAGATTTCACGGCCGCCCGCAATCGGGCCTTCGTCGTCGAGATACATCGAATGCGTGTAGTTCGCGAGACGCCCTTCCGTGTCGCGCACCGAAATGACTTGACCGCTTTCCGTGTAGTCGCCGAAGCCCGACGAATCCGGCATGCGGATGAACTCATAATGGACCAGCGCGTTTTCCGGCTTGAGCGGTTCGGGCACGATCGCGCGCAGCGCATCCATGTCGGTTTCGTACGAGATGATGAAGTACTCGCGATTGAGAAAACGGAACGGCGGGCGAGGGTAGGCGGGATTATGAACGGGCATCGCGAAAGCGGATTGCCGGATCGAATGGATGTCCATGAACTTCCTCTTGGATTGGGCGTTGTTGGAGCACGGCGAATCTTAGAGCAAAAGTTTTTTCCACATCACGTCAATTTTTCCAATACACCGTTGGTCTGAACGCAACAGTGAGCGATGCTTTCAAAATCGATTCGTGAACGCCTCGATCATTGTGAAATCCGGTATGACCCGTTTGCTAAAGCGAAATATCACTGCCGTCAAAGTGAAATACGGATGTCATCTGGTTGGTGATGCAACGTTGGCCTTTCCATCGCGTATTAAGTGATCGGGCGGGAGTGATTTGCGAGCTAATGAATATTGGCAACGACGGTTCAAGCGGATATTGCGGCTTCCGATCGATTGAACTGTTCCCGTCGGAAGCAGCGCGATTTAAAAATAAGGTCGGAGCGAATTGTTTTGTTGCGGCGCGTCATGCGCATGGATATACTAAGGGTTATTACCTAGGGTGTTACCCGTACAAGGAGTCCGCCATGCAACAAGCAACGACCGCCGCTGCCCCGTCCACGAGCTGGCTTTCGCGCCTGCGCGAACTCGCCATCCGCGCCGTGGATCTACATCTGCAGCACTGCGCAGTTCTCGCGGAAGCGTATCGCCGCTAAGCCGCCGCATAAAAGAACGGGAGCACGGTTTCGTGCTCCCGTTCTGCTTATGACCGCTTTGTCGGCGGTTCGCCTGGGCCGTTCGCGGACCTTTGTTGACGCACGCGTCCACGCGCCGGCGTCAAAACCGGCCGCCGTCAGATGCCGACCTTTCCAGCCCCAACGATCAGCCGCAATCCAAGCGCGGCAATAGCGCCTGCCGCAATCCGATCGATCCACGTCTTCGCGCGCAGATAGATTTCGCGTGGCCGCCGGCTCGAAAAACACAGCGCGACGACCGTGTACCACCCGAACTCCACCGCGAACACGAGCGGCGGCAACACAAAGTAACACCAGACGGGCGGATGCTGCGGCAGCAGCGCGGCAAAGATACTGCCGTACCAGATCGCCGTTTTGGGGTTGCTGAGCTGCGTAGTCAGGCCGATCCAGAACGACTTTCGCGCGCTGCGGCCCTGCGCCGCGTCGGCGCGATCCATTTCGATCGGGCGAGCCGCGCCGCGCCAGATCTTCGACGCGATATAGAGCAGATACAGGCCGCCCGCCACCTTCAGCCCGATATAGAGCCACTCGACGGCCACCAGCAGCGTGTACAAACCGGCGAGCGCGACGCCGCCGAAGAAAATCCCGCCGATCCCCATTCCCAGCGCCGTCGACAGCCCGTCGCCGCGCGACAGGCTGATCGCGTTTCGCGCGACGAGAACGAAACTCGGCCCCGGAATCATCGCGCCCAGCAATAGCGCGACGAGAATAGCGAACACAGCGGCGGAAGCGGACATTGGATCGTCTCCTTGAATGGCTTGACAGGCGAGCGGCGCGCCCCAAACGGTGCGCAAAGAATAGAGGCAACCCGCGGCGTTCGCAACGGAGCCCGCGCCGTTGCGTCAGCACGATGACCTTTGGGGTTGCTACAGTATCGCGATGGAAGAGAGAGAACGTATCCGCCGCGCCGTGTCGTGGCTGCGCGAGGCAGACGGCCTGCTGGTGACGGCGGGGGCGGGGATGGGCGTCGATTCGGGCCTGCCCGATTATCGCGGCGCGGAGGGTTTCTGGCGTGCCTATCCGCCGTTGAAGCAGCATCGCCTGACCTTTCAGGACATGGCGAATCCGCGCGCGATGGCGCTGCATCCCCGGCTATGCTGGGGCTTCTACGGGCATCGTCTGGATCTTTACCGGCGCACGCTGCCGCACGCGGGCTTCGACATCTTGCGCCGGTGGGCCGCCGCGATGCCGCGCGGACTGGCCGTGTTCACTAGCAACGTCGATGGTCAGTTCCAGGCGGCGGGTTTCGACGAGGCAGTCATCGCCGAGTGCCACGGTTCCATTCACGTGCTGCAATGCTCGGAAGTCTGTCACGACGGGCTATGGTCCGCCGCGCAAGTGCAACCCATCGTCGACGAAACGACCTGTGAACTGGTCAGTCCGTTGCCGCGCTGTCCGGTGTGCGGCGCGCTGGCACGGCCCAATATTCTGATGTTCGGCGATTACGACTGGATCGCGTTGCGTACCGAGCAGCAGGAGGCGCGGCTGCAGGCGTGGCTGTCGACGGTGGAGCGTCTCGTCGTCGTCGAAATAGGCGCGGGCAAGGCGATCCCGACCGTGCGATTGTTCAGCGAGCACAACGGGCCGCGCGTCATTCGCATCAATCCGCGCGATTTCGGCATTGCGCCGAACCACGGCATCGGCCTCGCGCGAGGCGCCGTCGACGGCCTGAGCGTGCTCGACCGCGCCATGCGGGTTTAATGGGTGAAAAACGCAGTGACGGACGGCATCGCGCCGACGCCGCCGTCCGCTGCAACGCTACGCATCACGCAACGGCTTACGCGGGATCAGGCTGAGCGGCCCACAGCCGCTCACGCTGGCTGATGCGCCGCGCCGCCGTGCGGGCCTGTTGTCTGCGCACGATCGAACGCGCCGCACGCGCGAGCGCCAGATCGAGCGCGCCTCGCCAGTCTCTTGCAATCGACGTGACGACCACGGGCGTCGCATCAGGCGTCTGCACCTGCACCTGACAGCGCTTGTCCAGACCGCCGCGTGGGCCGTTGATGTCCGACAGGCTGACCGTCGCGCGGGAAATGAGCCAGTCCATGCGGCGAAACACGAACCGGATACGTTGCCGCGCGAAGCTGCGCAAACGGACGGCTTCGAGATCGCGGGACTTGAACAGGACTTGCATGAGACACCTCCGTGGTGAGTACGGCCTCACTGTACGGCGTGCGGGTGTTCATGAAAAAGCAGAAATAGCGGAACTTCAACTTCGGAAAAACCGAACCGTGTCGCGACGCCCGCGCTCAGGAAAGCGCGGAGGCCAACACTTTCTGCGTCAGCGGATGATGCCTGCCGCGTCGCGACACGATCGCGTGAATCTCTTCCTTCACGTCGGACGAGCGCCCGAGCCAGCGCAAGCCGCGATGCAGCGGATCATCGCGTTCCGCGCCGAACGCCGCGAGCGGAAACACGCCCATGCCGCGCGCCGCGAAAAGCGCCATCAATGCGCTGTCCTCGAACTCGCCCGCCATGCGCGGCCGGATGCCTTCGGCCTCGAACCAGCGGTCGAGCCGCGAGCGCAGCGACGAGTGCCCCGTTGGCAGCAGCACGGGCAACGACGCGAGGCTTTGCGGAAAATGATCGACGTGGGTCTTTCGCACGATGGCGCTCGGCCCGTACCAGTCGATGGGCGAGGCGACGAGGCGCTCGCTGGATAGCCGCAAGTTCGAGTTGTGCGGCGCAGGCTGGCTCGACAGCACGAGATCCAAGTGATGATGAGCGAGTTCCGCCAGCAATTCTTCCGCGTCGCCTTCGTGACAGAGCAGCCGCAACGACGGCGTGTCGAGCACGCTCGTCAGAATGGCGTGCACAGCGAGCTTCGAAATGCCATCCGTCAGGCCGACCGCGAAGCGCGCGGCATTGCCGCTCGCGGCCTCGCGTACTTCGTCGTTCAGCGCGCGCCCGAGCTGAAAAATCTCTTCCGCTCGCGCGTAGGCGGCCTGTCCCGCTTCTGTCATCGCAACGCCGCGTCCCGCAGGCTTGAGCAACTGGTGTCCCAGCGACTTTTCCAGTTCGCGCACTTGCGCGCTGATCGTCTGTACGGCCATGTCGAGCCGTTCGGCGGCACGGGCGAAGCCGCCTTCCTGCACGACGACCCAGAAATAATGCAAGTGACGATAGTTGAGCATGCGCGGTTTCACTTCGAAAAAAACGAACTAATCTTCAGCTTATCACTGGTTTTTACGATGAGCGAATTACCCGATCATCGTGTCTTCAGGCTGTGAACCAGTAATCAGCCGTTTTCTTCAACCACATAACAACGCGCTCAAACATGGACACCTTACTGACCCTCGCCGCCGATCCCGCCGCATGGGCCGCGCTCGTGACGCTCGTCGTGATGGAGGTCGTGCTCGGCATCGACAACCTGATCTTCATCTCCATTCTGAGCAACAAGCTGCCTGAAGCGCATCGCGCGCGCACGCAGCGCATCGGCATCATGCTGGCGCTGGTGATGCGGCTCGCGTTGCTCGGCACCGTCGCGTGGATTGCGCGCCTGACGGAGCCGGTGTTTACGATGTTCGATCACGCGTTTTCGTGGCGCGACCTCATTCTGCTCGCGGGCGGCCTGTTCCTCGTGTGGAAGGCAACGCGAGAAATGCACCACCACGTGAGCCACGACGCCGACGACGTCACCAACGCGGCGGTGGGCGTCGGCGGCCTGACGGCAACGGCTGCCATCGGCCAGATCCTGCTGCTCGACCTCGTGTTCTCGGTCGACAGCATCATCACGGCGGTCGGCATGACGGACCATCTGCCCATCATGTTCATCGCGGTGATCGCGGCCGTCACGGCCATGCTGTTCGCGGCGCGCCCGCTGTCGAAGTTCATCGAGCGCAACCCGACCATCGTCACGCTCGCGCTCAGTTTCCTGCTGGTCATCGGCATGACGCTGATTGCCGAGGGCTTCGGCTCGCACGTGCCGAAGGGCTATATCTACGCGGCAATGACGTTTGCCGGTTTCGTCGAAGGCATGAACATGCTGGCGCGGCGCAGGAAGCTCAAGCGCGGCCACGCGATCGCGACGAAAAAAGCGCGGGCGGACGATTCATCGCTCGCGAGCTGACGAAACAGCTGGACAGACAGGTGGGCGTGGTTTCGCTGCCGCGCCGCGCCACGCCGCGCCGCGCCGCGCCGCACAGGATAAGGAAAGATCAACGGCTACATCAAGGAGCAATGCCATGAAGTGCCCTGTTTGCAAGACCCCGGATCTGCTGATGACCGAGCGTCAAGGCATCGAGATCGACTACTGTCCGACCTGCCGCGGCATCTGGCTCGATCGCGGCGAACTCGACAAGCTGCTGAACCAGATGGACGCGCCCGAGCCCGAACGCTTAGAGCGCCAGCCTGAGCGGCAACCCGAACGCATTACGCGCTACGCGGAACGCGATACGCGCCGCACGGAGGAATGGGGCCGCCGTTACGATCATGACGACGATCGTCGCAAGTACGACGATCCGCGTCGCAGGAAGAAGTCGCTGTTCGATATGTTCGACTTCGACTGATCGTCGCTGCTCATCGCGCATCCGGTGGCCGCATCGTTTTGCCGTATCGGGTCGGCATGGCGTCGTCGTCGAACCCGTTGACGGGCGGCGTTTCAGCGCGCGTTCGCGCGGCCCGGCGCGCCACGCCCGGCGAAACCCCGACGATACGCTTGAACGCACGGCTGAACGCGGCGTCCGAATCGTAGCCAAGACGCGTCGCGAGTGCCGTCAGCGACGCGTCGGTTTCCTGCAGCTGCGTGAGCGCAGCCTGCATTTTCCAGCGCACCGCGTAGTGCATCGCGGGCTCGCCGACCAGTTGCGTAAAGCGCGCCGAAAACGCCGAGCGCGACATGCCCACGCGGTCGGCCAGCGCCGCCACGGTCCAGTTGCTCGCCGGGTCACGATGGATCATCGCGATCGCGCGCCCGATCTGGCCATCGCGCAGCGCGCCGAGCCAACCCGTCTGCGCGTCGGGCGCCTGCGCGATCCAGGCGCGGATCGCCTGTATCACGAGGATATCGGCGAGCCGCGTGATGACGGTTTCGCCGCCCGGATTCTGCTGATGCGCCTCGGCGGCGATGAAGCGCAGCGTGCTTTGTATCCACTCCGTTTCGGGCGACTGCCACGTGTCGACGCGAATCAGCTTCGGCAACAGCCGGATCAACTGCTGCGCCGCGGGGTGATCGAAACGCACG
>BBSL01000168.1 GCA_001319865.1 Burkholderia sp. E7m39
TTTCGCGGCGGGCACGCCGGCGGCGCTCGCCAGCCGATGGCCCGCGCCGTGCGGCACGAGCGCGAGGTCGCCCGGGCGCAGCACGCACTGCCCGGCGCCTTCCACTTCGAGCAGACATGCGCCCGACGTGACGACATGAAACATCAGCGAGTGCGCGAACGGCGGCAACTCGAGCGCCCAGGGCGCGGTGAACTCGGAACGGCAATAGAAGGTGCCGCTCATGCGCAGAAAGTGCAGCGCCTCGCCGAGCGGATCGGCGGATTCGGGCAGTGGGTCCATGAAGCCAGTCTAGGTGCCGTCTGCGGGTTCGTCCAGGCGCCTGGACGAATGAGCACGAATGGCGGACACGAGGTCATTGTTCGTCCTGGTTAGCAACCCTATGCTGGACTCACCGTCGCGACACGCGGCGGCGTTCGAGGAGACAACCATGAAAGCAGACACGATTCTCGTGCTCGGCAGCACGGGCAAGACGGGCCGCCGGGTCGCTCAACGGCTCGCGGCACGCGGCATCGACGTTCGGCACGGCTCGCGCTTGGCCACACCGCCTTTCGACTGGGCAGACCGCGCGACGTGGGCGCCCGCGCTGGATGGCGTGAAGGCCGTCTATCTCACGTACTTTCCGGACCTCGCGGTGACGGGCGCCGCCGACGATATCGAGGCCTTCACGCGGCTTGCCGTGCAGTGCGGCGCACGCCGGCTGGTGCTGCTGTCCGGGCGCGGCGAGCCGGAAGCGCAGCGCTGCGAAGCGATCGTGCGCGGGTCCGGCGTCGAATGGACCTTGCTGCGCGCAAGCTGGTTCATGCAGAACTTCAGCGAAGCGCATTTTCTGGAGCCGATACGCGCAGGCGAGCTTGCGTTGCCCGTCGGCGATATCGGCGAGCCGTTTGTCGATGCCGACGATATCGCGGATGCCGCCGCCACCGCGCTGACGGACGACGGCCATGCAGGCCAGCTATACGAGCTGACGGGCCCGCGCCTGCTGACCTTCGGCGACGCGGTGTCCGAGATCGCCCGCGCGTCAGGCCGCGTCGTTCGCTTCACGCGCGTTCCGCTGGATGCGTACGTGGCCGCGCTCGAACAAGCACAGTTGCCGCCGGACATGATCGGGCTCATCCGCTACCTGTTCAGCGAAGTGCTCGATGGACGCAACGCGTCCGTGCAGGACGGCGTGCTGCGCGCGTTGGGCCGGCCGCCGCGCGATTTCCGCGACTATGCGCGCGCGGCGGCGGCAACGGGCGTGTGGACGTCTGCTGGGCCCGCGTCAATGGATCGCCTGCCTGAAATGCGGGCATGAAGGCGCGAGTTTGATGCCCGGCGAGGCGCGGTTTCATAACAGATAAAACAAAAGATAAAAGGAGCGTCGTGCGCGTCTGTGCGGCATGCGACGTAAAGCACTGGCAAAGCGGTTTTTTCGTGCGTATGCTCGTTCGCGGGGAAGGTTGTTCGACGCGTGTGTTCGTGCTGGGAGTGATCGACCATGGGTCTGCTGCGCCGGCTGTTCGTGGGTGAGGAAGCATCGGTGTCGCCACACGACGCCGCGCGGATCGACGAGGCGATCGGGCGCATCGTCGCCATCGATCCGCGAATCGCCATGGCTAGCCGTTATCGCCAGCGGCTGAAAAAGCCCGTTGCCGCCACGCTTCAGTACGCGGACACGCTGATGGCGTCGCTGCCCGCGACGCTCGACGCGAACGCCGACACATGGGCCAGCAACCCGAGCCTGCGCGCGTTCTTCGCCACGCCCGACGACATCGCCGATACGTTCGGCCGCTCCGAAGAGGTGCGCGCTTTCTTCGAGCAGCATCCCGACGCCACCGATCTGCACGGCACGCTCGGGATGGCGTTGACCGAGCGGCACGTGCTCGGCGTCGCGCTCGACGGCGACACGCTCCATCACGATGTCGCGCAAACCACGCTGTCGTTCAGCGATCATCGCGTGCGCATCTGCGGGCTCACCGAGGCGGCGCTGCGCGAAGAGATCGTACGCAGGCTGATCGATCAGCTCGCGCTGGAGGGGCTGTCGATGCTGGCCGCCACGCGTGCCGCGCGGCTCGCGCGCGGGCGCGAGCTGATCCAGGAGCGCGTTGCGCTGCTGCATCGGCGGGGCACGGGCATGTCGTCGGTGGCGGGCGGCGGCCCGGACGTCGCGGCGCACGAACTCGTGCACGTGCAGACGCAGATCGCGCAGAACGCCGACAGCCTCGCGGCCCTCAGAGCGCCCGCGGATGTCATCGAGTACGAACTGAACGGCATTTGCGACGTGTTCGGCCAGCCGGAAGATCACGTCTATCTGCGCAACCGGCATATCCGCATCGACATGATGAACGTCGTGCAGGAAGGCAATGCGAAGCAGGGCAACGATATCGAGTTTCACTTCGTGCGCATTCCCGGCGAGACACCGCAGATGCGCGCGTTCGCGCTGGTTCGCTTCCGGCGCGCGGACTTGCCGCCCGGCGGCCTGCATATCGACGCCGCGATGCGCGCGCTATAAGATCGGAGCGGGGACGCCGCGGAGAATCGATCATGAGCCGCAATCTGTTTCTTCTCGCCATCGCAGCCAGCCTGAGCGTTGCATTGCCGGTATTGCCGCAGATGGCGTCGGCGCAGCCGTCCGCGCTCAGACCGATGCAGGACGCACAGCGCAAGGCCGAGCAAAAGGCGCGTCAGGCAAAGAAAAAGACGACCAGCAAGCCGATACGCACAGCGAAGCACAGCAGCAGGAAAGCCCGAAGCCGGCCTCGTCGCCGTGACGGGCGGCTCACCGGGCGGGTGAAACGTTTCAGTTTCGGGAGCGATCGCCATTGGCGTTGCGGATTCGCATAGGCGCGATGTTCGAACACGCGATACAAATGCGCCGGCAATGCGCAGTAATGCACCGCAATGCGCGCGGAAAATCATAGACTGATTGCGAGTACCTTTACGTTGTCTTTTTCCATGAGGAGAACGTCGCTATGGCTGAACTGTGGATAGGCAATATCGAAGACGCGACCACCGACGACGAAATCAAGTCGTTCCTGTGCCGCTACGGGTTTCCGCCGTTCGACACGATTCAGCGCGTCGAAGGGACGGGCGAGCGTCCCGCCGTCGTGCTCGGCTTCAACGATGTCGGCGCGCATGTGCTGCACGCGCTGCAACCGCGCGTTCACAACATGTTCTGGAAGAACCGCACGCTGGTGGCCCAGGTCGTACCCGAGCGCGACGAGTCCTGAATGCGGCAGCCGTCCGTGCCCGGCAAGGACGGCGAGGCGAACCGGCGAAGACGTTCATGGGAGACGAGCAATGGCTGAAGCGAAGACGGCAAAAAGCAGCGCCAGCAGCAAGCTTGCGGACGGCGCGCGCGACAAGACGGGCGAACTGGCTGGCGGGCAGGAACCCCTGACGAACAAGGCGTATGAAAAAGAGCTGAAGTCGCTTCACGTCGAACTGGTGAAGCTGCAGGAATGGGTCGTGAAAACGGGCGCGAAAGTCTGCATCGTGTTCGAGGGACGCGATGGCGCGGGCAAGGGCGGCACGATCAAGGCGATCACGGAACGCGTCAGCCCGCGCGTGTTTCGCGTCATCGCGCTGCCCGCGCCCACCGAACGCGAAAAGACCCAGATGTACGTCCAGCGCTATCTGCCGCATTTGCCCGCGGCGGGCGAAATCGTCCTGTTCGACCGAAGCTGGTACAACCGCGCGGGCGTCGAACGCGTGATGGGTTTTTGCACCGAACAACAGGTGCAGGATTTCTTCAAAGGGGTGCCGCTGATCGAACGCGCGATCATTCATTCGGGCGTCATTCTTCTGAAGTACTGGCTCGAAGTCAGCGAGGAGGAGCAGACCCGCCGGCTCGAAGCGCGCATCAACGACGGCCGCAAGATCTGGAAGCTCTCGCCGATGGATCTTCTTTCGTACAGCCGCTGGTACGACTACTCGCGCGCGCGAGACGACATGTTCGCGGCCACCGATACCGACGAGGCGCCGTGGCACGTCGTGCGCTCCGACGACAAGAAGCGCGCGCGGCTCAATGTCATCGCACATCTGCTCGACAGCATTCCGTACCAGCCGATGCCGCGCGAGAAGGTGAAGCTTCCGAAGCGGCAAAAGCCGGAAGGCTATCGGCAGCCGGACCGGCCGATACGCTACGTGCCGCAGAAGTACTGACGGCGCCGCGCGGCAGCGCGAGATCAGGATCGACGGCGCGGGGCGCAAACGGGCCCGCGTCGACCCGTTCAACGCGGCGCGCGCTCGCGCGGAGCGCGCACAAGAGGGCGAGCCGATGCCCAGAGAAAAGCCAGCGCTGCAGCGCAGCCAGAAAGCCCCCATCACGCCACGGCGCCGCTGGCTGCTCGCCACCGCGGCGGCCGTGGGGCTGGCGGCGCTCGGCCTCGGGCTGTACGCCGTCATCGAGCCCGCTTTCCAGACGCGCATCGTCATCACGACGGGCGCGGACAACGGCATCTATCGCGGCTTCGCGGACCGCTATGCGCCCATCCTCAAACGCGACGGCGTGACGCTCGACATCCGCAGTTCGTCGGGATCGGTCGAAAATTACGAGCGCCTCAAAGATCCCGCCAGCGAGTATCAGGTGGGCTTCATCCAGTCGGGCACCACGGAGCCGCAGGAAACCGATCATCTGCAGACGATCGCCGCGGTCTCATATGAACCCATCTGGGTCTTCTATCGGGGCGCCGGGACCGTGAACCGGCTCGCGCAACTGCGCGGCAAGCGGATCGGCGTCGGCGTGCCGGGCAGCGGGCTGTTGCAGGTATCGCGCACGTTGCTGGGCTACAGCGGCGTGACGCCCGAGAACACGCAGTTCTTCGAAATGGATGCGCAAAAGGCGTCGCGCTGTCTCGAGGACGGCTGCCTCGACGCGGCGTTCTTCATCGGCAGGCCGGATGCGCCGACACAGCGGGCGTTGCTGACCAGCGACCTCAAGCTGATGAGCTTCGCCCAGGCCGACGCGCTCGTGCAGAAATTCCCGTCGCTGTCGAAGGTGACGTTTCCGCGTGCATCGACCAGCATCGTCGACGATCTTCCGCAAGCGGACGTCACGCTGCTTGCCGCGACGGCGCTGCTGGTCGCGAAGGATACGCTGCATCCCGCGCTCGTCTATCTGCTGCTCGACGCCGCGAGGACCGCGCATTCGGGCGAGGACTACTTCACGGCGCTCGGCGCGTTTCCGAACCTGAAAACCGACGAATTCCCCGTCGCCAGCGAAAGCGAACGCTACTTCCGGTCCGGGCGGCCCTTCCTGCAGCGTTATCTGCCGTTCTGGCTGGCCAGTTTCATCGAGCGGCGTCTGCTGATCCTGCTGCCGTTCATGGCCGTGCTGATCGGCGTGCTCCAGGCGCTGCCGCGCATGCTGGAGTCGCGCGTCAAGAACCGCTTCGTGGTCTGGTATCGCGAGCTCAAATCGCTCGAGGACGAAATCTGGCGAACCGCGAAGCCGTCGACGGACCAGCTCGCCCAATGGCGCAGCGAGATCGAGAACATCGATGCGCAGGCCAGCCAGATCAGGGTGCCCAAGCGCTATCTGCACGACGTGTACGCGTTGAAACAGGCGATCAGCGTGGTGCGCCGGCGCATTTCGATCGCGGCGAGCAGCGCGGACGAATGATCCGTCGAACGCCGCTATCAGCGGGCAAGATCGCGATGATCGGGGACAAAGCGCGGGTCAAGTTCGGGCCCCAGATCGGGGCCCAGATCGGTCAAGCGGGCGCGGTGCAGTAAGATGTCGGGTTCACCCCGACCACGAACCGCCCATCATGGACAGCGCTGCCCCGTTGGAACAGGCCCAATTGCTTGCCGAATATGCCGATTTGCGGCAGCGCGCGGCCGCGCTGGAGGAGCAGGTGCCCGCCTGGCTGCAGCGCGTGTCGGACAAGCTGCATCGGATCAGCGGCGAGTCGGAACTGGCGGACCATTACCGCAGCTTGCTGGTCAGCGCGCGCGGCTACGCGCTGGTGTCGATCGAAAACTACCATCAGGCGATCCCGTATCTGCAGACGGCGGGGTCGCTGATCGGGCGACTGGAAGGGGAGCCCGCCGCAGGCGGCGCGCAGGCGCCCGCGGAGCTGCTGGAGCGTCTGGACGATCTGATCGACGCCGCCGTGCGCATGATCGGCGACGCCGAGCAGTGCTTCGTGAGCGCGAAAGATCCCGATCCTGAAACGGTGCCGCAGTCGATTCTCGACGATCCGCTGCGCTCCAGCCCATAGCGGCGCGCGGAACCTGCCGAACCTGCCGACCTGGTTTGGCGCCGGACATGTCTGATAAAGTTTGCCCTATTCCTTCATACGTCGATTCAACGGTTTCTGATTATGAGCACAATCCTCGAAAGTCTTCCGACCGGCCAGAAGGTCGGTATCGCGTTCTCCGGCGGTCTCGACACGAGCGCCGCGCTGCACTGGATGCGCCTGAAGGGCGCGGTGCCGTATGCCTACACGGCCAATCTCGGTCAGCCGGACGAGGACGACTACGACTCGATTCCGCGCCGCGCCACGCAGTACGGCGCCGAGGGCGCGCGCCTGATCGACTGCCGCGCGCAACTCGTCGCGGAAGGGATTGCGGCGCTGCAAACGGGCGCTTTCCACATTTCGACGGCAGGCGTCACGTACTTCAATACGACGCCCATCGGCCGCGCCGTGACGGGCACGATGCTGGTCTCCGCGATGAAGGAAGACGGCGT
>BBSL01000169.1 GCA_001319865.1 Burkholderia sp. E7m39
GAAGCCCAGCGACGTTCTCGTCAAGCTGACGACCATGAACATCTGCGGCTCCGATCTGCACCTGTACGAAGGCCGCATGGGAATGGAGCCGGGCCGCATCCTCGAAAGTTCTCTGAATTTCGACGAGCGCAGGGTTCCCGAAACACCTCACAAAGGAGCACAGCATGTCAGCTTTACCCGATGCGATGCAGGCCTACCGCATTCACCGCTTCGGCGGGCCGGATGTCCTGCAGCGCGATTCCATCCCCGTGCCCGAGCCGGCGCACGATGAACTGCTGATTCGGGTGCGCGCCGCGAGCGTCAATCCCGTCGATTACAAGACACGCGAAGGCCAATACCCGCTGGTTCGCGCGGACGCGTTGCCGTTCACGCCAGGACGCGATGCGTCGGGCGTGATCGAACGGGTCGGCAGCGACGTGAACGGCTGGAAGCCGGGCCAGCACGTGTATGCGTTCATCGGCCAGGGGCAGGGCACTTACGCGCAGTTCGTCACCGTCAAGGCGGCCGCCGCCGCGCGCATGCCGAACACGATCGATCATCAGGTCGCGTCCGCCGTGCCGCTTGCAGCATTGACGGCATGGCAAGGGCTATTCGAGCACGGCATGCTGTGCGCCGGCGAGCGCGTGCTGATCCACGCGGCGGCGGGCGGGGTCGGCCATTTCGCCGTGCAGTTCGCGCGCGTCAAGGGCGCCAAAGTGGTCGCGACAGCTTCGGGCGATGGCGTCGATTTCGTCCGCTCGCTGGGCGTCGAACACGTGATCGACTACAAGACGCAACGCTTCGAGGACGCGGCGTGCGACGTCGACCTCGTATTCGACCTCGTCGGCGGCGACACGCAGACGCGTTCGTGGCGAGTCGTGCGCCGGGGCGGCGCGCTCGTGTCGACGCTGGACGAGCCGTCGCAGACGATGGCGAGCGAACACGGCGCGCGCGCGATGCGCTACACCGCGCACCCGGACGGCAAGACGCTCGCGCAAATCGGCGAGATGATCGACGAGGGAAATGTGCGCGTGGTGGTGGCCGAGCAGTTCTCATTCGACGCAGCACGCGATGCGCTCGCGCGCGTTGAGCGCGGCCACGTGCACGGCAAGGTCGTGATTCGCGTGTCGGCGGATGATTGAACGCTTTAAGGAGCGCGTGGCGTCGTCCATTGCGGGACGTTGCAGGCGCTGCCGCACGCGGACGGCAGCGCCTGCAATGCAACATGACGACCCACGTAGCGGGCTTCAGTCACTGGATACGCGAGATTTCCTTCGATACGGCCGACGGGCTGTCGTAGTTGTGATCGGGCAACTTGTCGATCAGATCGACGATGTCCGTGTTGGCGTGATTCTGCCTGGCACGCTGGACCAGTTTCTCCCGCGTGGTCGGATAGCTGGCGCCCGCAAGCGCTTTCTGGATGTCGATCGGGTTCGGCTGGCCCGGATGGCGTTGGTCCTGCGAATGAGCGGGATGTTGCGACATGCGGTTCTCCTTGCGAATGGATGACGTTCTCGATAGGCGTTGCGGCGCGTGCGCCTGTCACGCCTATTGCGCCACGCCCTTTTTAGCCGCGAGATCCTGCGCCATCTGGTAGTGCTTCTGGATGGTCGGCAACGCATCTTGCGCGGCCTTCTTCAGCTTCGGGTTCTGGCCATCGGAGGCTTCTTTCTCGAACGCCGCCACGGCTTCCTTATGGCCCTGCACGCCGACCTTGCTGATATAGGCCTGATCGAATGCCTTGCCCTTCAGTCCCCTCAACGAACCCAGCACGGCTGTGTCCGAGTTGTCCTTCGGCACGGCGACGCCATGCGGCGCGGCCATTTTCAGCTCGGCCGTCAGCTTCGTGTGATCGAGCATCATGTGATGAGCGAAAGACTTCACGTCCTTGTCTTCGGAGTTGGCCGTCGCGAGCCTGGCCGCATCGATCTCCGTCGACGACGACATCGTGGCCGCCTGCACGAAGTCCTTATCGGACTGCGCGAGGGGATTGGCGGACGTCTCCGATGCCGCTTGCGTTTGCGCCGCAGCCAGCGGCGCGACGGCGAGCGCGCCCGCCGCGATGATCGTGCCAATGACGATGTGTTTGAGCTTGAAATGCTTTCTCATGCTTTCTCCCTGGGTTAGTGTGTTGCAAGTTGAAATCCTGCGTACCTCGTTTTCGACGCAGCAATCGCCGCACCACGCGCGATCCCGGTTCCGCTTCACGCCTGGCGCGGCTGCCCGTTCGACGCCGTCAGCCCGCCGTCGACGGGAAGATTGACGCCTGTGATGAAGCGAGCCTCGTCGCTGGCGAGAAAGGCGATGGCGGCGGCGACGTCCTCGGGCTGCGCGTAGTTGCCAAGCGGAATGCGCTCGCGAAAGGCCTCCATCAGCAACTCGTCGCCGAGCATGTCCTTCGTCAGATCGGTCGCGGTCAAAGACGGGCACACGGCATTCACGCGAATGCCGTCCGCCGCGCAATCGAGCGCCGCCGCGCGCGTGAAATTCGTCACGGCGCCTTTGGCCGCGTTGTAGAAACTCATACCCCAGTCGCCGCCGAGCCCCGACACGGACGACACGTTCACGATCGCGCCGCGCGTGATCTTCAGATACGGAATCGCCGCGCGGCAGCCGTAGAACACGCCGCTCACGTCCGTCGCGATGACGTCGTGCCATGCGTCGATGGGCACCTCGGTGATGGGGCCCGTCGGCGCGATGCCCGCATTGTTGACGATCACGTCGAGGCGCCCGAATCGCTCGATCGTGCCGCTTACGAGGGCCGCAACGGCTTCGAACTGGCGCACGTCGACAGCCGGTGCCCAGGTGCGCGATGCAGGCATCGCGCTGGCGACGCGTTCGAGCTTGCTGGCCGTTCGCCCGCATAGCACGACTGTTGCGCCTTCAAGCGAAAACCGCCGCGCAGTGGCCGCGCCGATGCCGGAACCCGCGCCCGTGACGATCACGACCTTGCCCTCGAAACGTTCTTCCATTGCAGCCTCCTGAAATTCGCGCGACATGCGATCCGTCCGATCTTTCAACATGCCGCAATCGATGTGCCGCTCGCCAGCCAGGGCAGCGCGTGTAACGGAAGCATTTGCAATAGACATACGCGGCGCACCTCCTATGATTAGGAAGGCGCCGAACGGCATTGGCACGCAGACGACGCTTCTGTGACTGCTGTGTGAACGCCGCCGCCCGACATTGCGCGATGCGAAACCTCGTACTGGAGACGCTCAAATGGACGACATCCGCCTGCAACTCACGCCGTTGCAAGCCGACGAACTGCGCAACATGGACCGTTACTGGCGCGCGTGCAATTACCTGTCCGTAGGCATGATTTACCTGCGCGCCAATCCCCTTCTGCGCGAGCCGCTCGCCGCTGCCCACATCAAGCGACGCCTGCTCGGACATTGGGGTTCCGATCCGGGTCAAAGCCTCGTGCTCGTGCATCTGAATCGCGTGATCCGCCGTCGCGACCTGAACGTGATCTTCATTTCCGGACCCGGACATGGCGCACCCGCGACGCTCGCGCACAGTTATCTGGAAGGGCGTTATTCGGAGATCTATCCGGATCGCGCCGAGACGGAAGAGGGAATGGGCCGTCTTTTCAGGCTCTTTTCGTTTCCGGGCGGGATCGGCTCGCACTGCACGCCTGAAACGCCCGGCTCGATTCATGAAGGCGGCGAACTGGGCTACAGCCTGTCGCACGCCTATGGTGCCGCGTTCGACAATCCCGATCTGATCGTCACGGTGATGATCGGCGACGGCGAAGCGGAGACAGGACCGCTCGCCACCTCATGGCATTCGAACAAGTTCCTGAATCCGGCACGCGATGGCGCGGTCCTGCCCGTGTTGCATCTGAACGGCTACAAGATCGCCAATCCGACTGTTCTGGCGCGCATCCCGCACGAAGAACTCGAGGCGCTGTTCACGGGTTATGGGTACAGGCCGTACTTCGTCGAAGGCGATGATCCCGAGAAAATGCATCAATGGATGGCGGCGACGCTCGATCGCTGCATCGACGAGATTCAGGCAATCCAGCATCGCGCGCGTCGCGAAGGCGATCTGCAGCGTCCGCGCTGGCCGATGATCGTCCTTCGCTCGCCGAAGGGCTGGACAGGACCCCGCGAATTCGACGGACATCAGGTAGAGGGAACATGGCGCGCGCATCAGGTGCCGATTGCCGACCCGGCGAGCAACGACGAAAGCCTGCGGCTCGTCGAGGCATGGCTGCGCAGCTATCGGCCCGACGACCTGTTCGACGAAGCCGGCAAGCTGCGCGCCGAGCTGCGCGCGCTCGCGCCAGAAGGGCCGCGGCGCATCAGTGCGAATCCGCATGCGAACGGCGGCTCGCTGTGCAAGGCGCTCGATCTTCCCGAGTTCGCGGATTACGCGGTCGACGTCGGCGAACCGGCGACCCGCTATGTATCGCCGACGGGCGTGCTCGGCACGTATCTGCGCGATGTCATGCGCCGCAATATGACGAGCTTCCGCGTGTTCGGTCCCGACGAGACCGCAAGCAACAAGCTCACCGCAATCTACGAAGCATCGCAGAAGACGTGGCTCGCGCAGATCGTGGAGTCCGACAGCGACGGCGGCGAGTTGTCCGTCGACGGCCGCGTGATGGAAATGCTCAGCGAACATACGCTGGAAGGCTGGCTCGAAGGCTACACGCTGACGGGCCGGCACGGACTGCTCGCCACGTATGAAGCGTTCGTGCACGTGATCGACTCGATGTTCAACCAGCACGCGAAATGGCTGGAGAAAGCCAAGCGCGAATTGCGCTGGCGCCAGCCCGTGCCTTCGCTGAATCTGCTCATCACGTCATTGGTGTGGCGCCAGGACCATAACGGCTTCACGCATCAGGACCCGGGTTTTCTCGATGTCGTGACGAACAAGAGCCCGGACGTCGTGCGCATCTACTTGCCGCCCGATGCGAACTGTCTGCTGAGCGTGGCCGATCATTGCCTGCGTTCGCGCGACTACGTGAACGTCATCGTCGCCGACAAGCAGCCCCATCTGCAGTATCTCGACATGAAGGATGCCATCACGCATTGCACGAAAGGCATCGGCATCTGGGATTGGGCATCGACCGATCAGGGCCACGAGCCCGACGTCGTGATGGCGAGCGCCGGCGACATCCCGACGATGGAAGCGCTCGCCGCCGTGGAGATTCTGAAGGATCTGTTCCCCGATCTGAAGATCCGCTTCGTCAATGTCGTGGACCTGTTCCGGCTGATGCCCGCTTCCGATCATCCGCACGGCCTGTCGTCGCGCGACTTCGATTCGCTCTTCACGACCAGCAGGCCGGTGATTTTCAACTTCCACTCGTATGCATCGCTGATTCACAAGCTGACCTTCCGACGCACGAATCACGAGAACATTCACGTGCACGGCTATGCGGAGAAGGGCAACATCAACACGCCGCTCGAACTCGCGATCATCAACGGCATCGACCGCTTCACGCTCGCCATCGACGTGATCGATCGTGTCGCCGGATTGCGCGGCGTCGGCGATCACGCGAAGGAGCGCTTGCGCGGCCTGCGCATCGAGCATCTGAACTACGCACATACGGAGGGCATCGATAGCGAAGCGATCCGCGAGTGGACGTGGAAGTCGTGAACGGCGCGTCTAGCGCCGCGTGCCGGCGGGCACGGGGTTCTTCTCCTGCGTCGAATCGAGCGCGTTCTCGGTGGCGGAATGCTTGCGCTTCTCCGCATTGTCCTTCTGCTGCTGCACGGTGTCCGTAGGCGCATTCGTATGCAGTTTGTGTCCGTCGCGCGTGCGGGCGTGGCTGGTTGCCTGTTTCATGATGGTCCTCTCAGTGTTGGTCTCGCATTGCAGGCTTGGGTAGCCGCGGTCGAACGGCGCGCAAATGCCATACCCGCGCCATGCCGACACGCGCGCCACACCTGCGCCACACGCGCGAGGAACCGTACTTGCTAGTCCGTGTGTACGAAAGCCGCCGACAGCAGGCAACGCATGGACAGCAAGGGCGACAGTCGCGATCGGCCATCGCAGCGGCGCGAGGGCGAGCATCGCGCGGGCGCGTTGGACTGGATCGCCGGCGTTGCCATGCTGCGCGAGTACGAGCCGGGCTGGCTGGTACACGATCTGTTCGCGGGGCTGACCTTGAGCGCCGTGCTGATACCCGCGGGCATGGCGTACGCGGAAGCAGCGGGTCTGCCCGCCGTCAACGGCCTGTATGCGTCGTTTGCCGCGATGCTCGCTTATGCGCTGTTCGGGCCGAGCCGCGTGCTGGTGCTCGGTCCCGATTCCGCGCTGGTCGCGCTGATCGCGGCTAGCGTCGCGCCGCTCGCGCACGGCGACGGTGCGCATGCACTCGCCGCCGCCGGGGCGCTCGCCCTCATGGCGGGCGTCGCGTGTATCGTCGTCGGCGCGCTCAGGCTCGGCTTTGTCACCGAACTGCTGTCGCTGCCCGTGCGCTATGGGTTTCTGAACGGCATCATCGTGACGATCGTCGTCGGCCAATTGCCGAAGCTGCTCGGATTCTCATCGAAGGGCGAATCATTTTTTTGCGCAGGTGCGCGAGCTGATTGCAGGTGTGTCAGCGTCGCGCGTCAATCTGCTATCACTCGCCATCGGCGTTGGCTCGCTGCTGTTGATCTTCGCGTGCAAATACTGCTGGCCGAAAGCGCCAGGCGTGCTGCTGGCCGTCGGCGCGGCGACGCTCGCGCTGATGTGGATGGACCCGGCGGGACATGCGGGCGTCGCGACGGTCGGCGTCGTTGCGCAGGGGTTGCCGGCCCCGCGCCTGCCTGCGCTTCCGCTCGGGGAATGGCTGCAACTGGCGGGCAGCGCCGCCGCGATCGCGCTGGTGTCGTTCACCGACGTCAGCATTCTTTCGCGCACTTACGAACTGCGCACTGGCCGCAAGGTGAGCCGCAATCAGGAGTGCGTCGCGCTCGGGCTGTCGAACATCGCGGCGGGACTGTTGCAGGGCTTCGCCGTCAGCGCGAGCGGTTCGCGCACGCCCGTGGCGGAATCGGCGGGCGCGAGGACGCAAGTGACGGGCGTGATCGCGGCTGTCGCGGTCGCGCTGCTGCTCGTCTTCGCGCCGCGCGCGCTGGCCCATACGCCGCAATCCGCGCTGGCCGCCGTCGTGATCGCAGCCTGCGTGACGATCATCGAAATACGCGGCGTGATCCGACTGTTCCGGCTGCGGCTCAGCGAATTCGCGCAGGCGATGGTGTGCTTCGTGGGCGTGGTGTGCGTCGGCGTGGTCAACGGCATTGCGGTGGCGTTGCTGCTGACCGTGCTGTCGTTTCTGTGGCGCGCGTGGCGTCCGTACGATGCCGTGCTGGGCCGCATCGACGGCATGAAGGGCTATCACGACGTGTCGCGCCATCCCGAAGCGCGGCGCATTCCCGGCCTCGTGCTGCTGCGCTGGGACGCGCCGCTGTTCTTCGCGAACAGCGAAATTTTCCGCGAGCATGTGCTGCGCGCCATCGACGCCTCGCCGTCGCCTGTGACGCGCGTCGTCATCGCCGCCGAACCTGTCACCGACATCGACCTCACGGCAGCCGACGTGTTGCAACGGCTTCACGAAGAACTCGATGCGCGGCATGTCGAATTGTGTTTCGCCGAACTGAAGGGCCCCGTGAAGGATAGCCTCAAGCGCTACGGCGTGTTCGACCTGTTCGGCGAGGCGGCTTTCTACCCGACTGTCGGCGAAGCGGTAAGCGCCTACCTCGACGAGCACGACGTGGAGTGGCACGACTGGGAAGACGACGTCACGACATAACGACCCGCGCGGTACGCCGCTTGCTCCCCACCTCAACGCCGCTAACCACCGCTAATCACCACGAGGCCCATCATGAACGAAGACGCAAACCGGGAGCTGGCAGACAAAGCCGCGCTGGAAAACACCGCACTGGACGCCATCGAAGCGCTGGAGTCCGATCATCGCGTCGTCAAGCAGCTGTTCGACGCCTTCGAGAAAACAGCCGACTCCGATCTCGAAGCAAAAGGCACGCTGGTGCAGCGCGCGTGCGAGCTTCTCACCGTGCATACGATGATCGAGGAAAAGATCCTCTATCCCACTGCGCACAAGGCGCTCGACAGCCGCGACGAGATCGACGTCGACGAGGCCTATGTCGAGCACTTTCTCGCCAAGACGCTGATTGAGAAATTCGATTCGCTGAAACCCGGCGACCACGGATTCGACGCGACGTTCATGGTGTTGTCGGAGATGGTGCGCCACCATATCGAAGAAGAAGAGTCGGGTCTCTTTCCCGAGTTGCGCGAGAGCGGCGTCGACCTGGTGCGGCTTGGCGAAGCGATCGCAGCAGAAAAGGAAGTGCTGATGAAAAAGCTGGAGGCAGCGGGCAGTAAGCTCGTCGGCGACAGAAGTCTGACGTTTCACCGCTGATGTCGCGTTCAGGATCGTGCAACGCCCGCGGGCTTCGATTTCCGCAACAACGTGCGTGCCATTTCGATATTGCGCAGCGCGTCGCTCGACTGCAAGCGCGTGTGCCGCGTGCTAGCCTGACATCCCTTTGCCCGGAGATTCCCGACAATGGCACGCTTACTTTGCGATATCTGCGGCGTGCGGCCCGCGACGGTCCGTCTCGCCGTGTTGCAGAACGGTCAGCGCCAGGTGCTGGACGTATGCGACTTTCACTATGCGCAGATCACGCGGCATCAACGTTCGATTTCGCCGCTCGAAGCGCTGTTCCGCGCGCAGGTCGCGGGCGGACAGCCGCCGCCCGGCTCGCCGCAGCAGCCTGTCGAAGGCACCGAGGCCGTCAGCATCGAGCAGCATTTCAGCGAGCTTGCGCGCGAGATGCTGCAGCGCGCAGCGGAAGCCGCCGTTCAATGGGGACGCCGCGAAGTCGATACCGAGCATCTGCTGTATGTGCTTGCGGATAACGCGAACATCGCCGCGATACTCGATTCGCTCGGCGTGAAAGCCGCCGACGTGCGTGCGTATATCGAGGCGAACGCCGAAAAGCGCGACAGTGCGACGCCGCCCGTGAACGACCGTATGGGCGTGTCGCCGCGCATGAAGAGCGCACTGGAGCGCGCGTTCATTGCGTCGCGGCAGCTTGGACATAGCTACGTCGGCGCCGAGCATCTGCTGATCGGTCTTGCCGAAGTGCCCGAAAGTTTCGCGGGCCAACTGCTCGCGCGCATGGGCGTGCCGTCGCAGGCGCTGCGGCGTCAGACCCTGCTCGCGGCGGGCACGGAAGACAAGACCGACGCGCCGCGTCCGCCTTCGAACACGCCGAATCTCGACAAGCACAGCCGCGACCTGACGGCGCTTGCGCGCGAAGGCCGGCTCGATCCCGTGATCGGACGCTCCAGCGAGATCGAAACGATGGTCGAAGTGCTGGCGCGCCGCCGCAAGAACAACCCCGTGCTGATCGGCGAGCCGGGTGTCGGCAAGACGGCTGTGGTCGAAGGGCTCGCGCAGCGGATGGTGAACGGCGACGTGCCCGAATCACTGCGCAACAAGCGGCTCGTCGAACTGAACGTGAATTCGATCGTCGCGGGCGCGAAGTATCGCGGCGAATTCGAGGAGCGCGTCAAGCAGGTGGTCGACGAAGTGCTCGCGCATCAGGACTCCGTCGTGCTGTTCGTCGACGAGGTGCATACGATCGTCGGCGCGGGCCAGGGCGGCAACGAAGGCGGGCTCGACATCGCGAACGTGTTCAAGCCCGCGATGGCGCGCGGCGAGCTGAACCTGATCGGCGCGACGACGCTCAACGAATATCAAAAGTACATCGAGAAGGACGCCGCGCTCGAGCGGCGCTTTCAACCCGTGCTGATCGCCGAGCCGAGCGTCGTGCAGACCATCAACATCCTGCGCGGCTTGCGCGACCGGCTCGAGGCGCATCACAAGGTGACCATCCTGGACGACGCGATCGTCGGCGCGGCGGAACTGTCGGACCGCTATGTGTCGGGGCGTTTCCTGCCCGACAAGGCGATCGACCTGATCGACCAGGCGGCCGCGCGCGTGAACCTGTCCACCACCTCGCGTCCTGCCGCCGTGCTCGAACTCGAAGCGGAAATCACGCAGTTGCGCCGCGAGCAGGATTACGCCGCGTCGCGCAAACAGTTCGACCGCGCACATGCGCTCGACGGCGAGATTGCCGCGAAGGAGCAGTCGCTGCGCGACGAGACGGAAGCGTGGAAGAAAAGCGTCGGCACGAACACGTCGCATGTCACGGTGACGCAGGTCGCGGAGATCGTCGCGCGGATGACGGGCATTCCCGTCGCGCAACTGACGGCCGAAGAGAAGCAGCGGCTTTTGAACATGGAGGAGCGGCTGCATCAACGCGTGATCGGCCAGGACGAAGCGGTGACAGCCGTCAGCGACGCCGTGCGCCGCTCGCGCGCGGGCCTGCAGGCGCGGCATCGGCCGACAGCCGTGTTCCTGTTTCTCGGGCCGACGGGCGTCGGCAAGACGGAACTCGCGAAGGCGCTCGCCGAGGTCGTGTTCGGCGACGAAGACGCGATGCTGCGCTTCGATATGAGCGAGTACATGGAGCGGCATACGGTGGCGCGTCTGATCGGCGCGCCGCCCGGTTACGTGGGCTACGACGAAGGCGGTCAGCTGACCGAGCGCGTGCGGCGCAAGCCGTATAGCGTGATCCTGCTCGACGAGATCGAGAAGGCGCACCCCGACGTGTACAACGTGCTGCTGCAGGTATTCGACGACGGCCGCCTCACGGACGGCAAGGGACGCGTGGTCGATTTCAGCAACACGCTGATCATCGCGACGAGCAACCTCGCCGCCGACGTGATCGCGGGCCAAGGGCGTTC
>BBSL01000170.1 GCA_001319865.1 Burkholderia sp. E7m39
ACAGCTGACGCTCGGCATCGAGCACGTTGATGAAGCTGCTCAGTCCCTTGCGATAACTGTCGCGTGCGAGATCGAACGCGGCCTGCTGCTGCGCGACCTCGTTCGCCAGCGCGTCGCGGCGCACCTGGTCGGTGCGATAGACGGCGAGGGCGTTGTCGACGTCGCGCAGCGCGCCCAACACGGTCCTTTGATAGTCGAGCGCCGCGACCTGCTGTTCGGCCTTCGATAGATGCAGGTTCGACACGAGCGCGCCGCCTTCAAACACGGGCAGCGAAATCGTCGGCCCGAACGACCAGAACAGATGCGACCACTGCGCGAGATCGTGTGCGTTCGTCGCGCGCGTGCCGATCTGCCCCGTGAGCGAAATGTCGGGGAAAAACTGCGCGACGGCGACGCCGACGTTGGCCGTCGCGGCATGCAGCGACGCTTCCGCGCGGCGGATGTCGGGCCGCCGGCGCGCGAGCGTCGACGGCAGGCCGACGGGAATCGCAGGCGGCCCCGGCGGAATCGCGCCGGGCGCGGCAAGCTCTGCATCGAGCGCGCCGGGCGTCGCGCCGATCAGATACGCCAGTCCGTTGAGCGCCTGCTCGGCCTGCTGGTCGTATTGGGGCACTTGCGCGCGCGTCTGTGCGAGCTGCGCGCTCGCGCTCTTCACATCGAGTTCGCTGGCGAGTCCCACGCGTGCCTGGCTGCGTGTCAACGCGACCACCATGCTCTGCTCGTCGATCAGGCTCGACGCGACGGCGTGCAACACCTGTGCGCCGCGCAACTGGATATACGTCTGCGCGACCTCCGCTTCGAGCGAGACGAGCGCGTCGTTGCGGCTTTCTTCCGCGCCTTCCACTTGCGCGCTGGCCGCCTCGACCGAGCGGCGCACGCGGCCGAACAGATCGAGTTCCCATGACGCGTCGAAACTCGCTTGCCACAGGTTGATCGGTTTGGTGATCTGGTTGAGCGCCCCCGTTGCCGCCTGTTGCAACTGTTGTCCGGCGCCAGGCGCGATCTGGGTGATGGGCGAGCCGGGCGCGCCGAGCCGGTTGACGTCGTCGTACACGCCTTGCGATTCGAGAAAACCCTTCGCACCGAGCTGCTCGCGCGTATAGCTCGCCGTCGCGCTGATGCTGGGCAGTCCTTGCGCGGCCGCGCCCTGAACCTGCGTGCGTGCTTCGACGATGCGCCACACGGCCTGCTGCAGCTCCAGATTGCCCGCCACCGCGCGCGCAATCAGATTCTCCATTTGCGGATCATCGCCGTCGACAGCGAAATGCCGATCGATCCCGCGACGTTGCGAAACATCGTGAAGAGCGCCGACGCATCGTCGTTCAGGCGCGGCGGCACGGTCAGATACGCGAGCGTCGTGATCGGCACGAACAGGAAGCCGATGGCGAGCGACTGGAAGCTGCGCATTTTCACGAGCGACAGATAGTCGATGTCGGGCACGAGCCGGTGCGAGTAGATGAGCGCGCAGCCAAGCAGCACGAAGCCGGTCGTGACGAGAAAGCGCGTTTGCACATACGGCATCAGCTTGCTGATGAGGGGAATTTCCATCGTGATGAGCAACGCGCCCGGCGACAAGACGAGTCCCGCCAGCATGGCCGTATAGCCGAGCTGCTGTTGCGCGAGCTGCGGCACGAGCACGGCGCTCCCGTACAGAATGCTCGCGAACGCGGCAATGCTGAAGCAGCCCAGCGCGAAGTTGCGGTCCTTCAGGCACGCGAGATCGACGACGGGCTTCTTCGTGTACAGCAGCCAGAACGTCGCGCCGACGATGCCCGCCACCGCGAGCACGGCGAAGCTGCAGATCAACGTCGACGAAAACCAGTCGTCGTCCTCGCCGCGATCGAGCATCACCTGCAGGCAGCCGAGCCCGACGGCGATCAGTGTGATGCCGATGTAGTCGATCGACACCTTGCCGCCGGGCTTGGCGCGCCATGGCGGATCTTCGACCAGCTGCATCACGGCGAGCGACGTCAATATGCCGATGGGCACGTTGAGCAGAAACACCCAGCGCCACGAGAAGTTGTCCGTGATCCAGCCGCCGAGCGTCGGGCCGAGCACCGGCGCAATGACGATGGCAACCGCGGAGATCGAGAAGGCGCGCCCGCGCTGTGCGGGCGCAAAGGTGTCGAGAATGATCGACTGCTGGTTCGGCTGCAGCCCGCCGCCGAAAAAAACCTGCAGCACGCGGAAGATGATCAGTTGCCCGAGATTGGTCGCGACGCCGCACAGGAACGAGAAGATCGTGAAGGCGACGATGCACACGATGAAATAGCGCTTGCGTCCCAGCACGCGGCCTAAAAAGCCGGAGATGGGCAGCACGATGCCGTTGGCGACCAGATACGACGTGAGCGTCCAGGTCGCCTCGTCGTAACTCGCCGACATCGTACCCGCGATGTGCGCCAGCGCGACGTTGACGATGGTCGTGTCGAGCACTTCCATGAAGGCCGCGAGCGTGACGGCAATCGCGATGAACCAGGGGTTCGCGGCCGGGCGCCAGTCCGCATGCGCGCGGTCGTTCCCGTGGTCGGCGTGATCCGTCATTGCAGATACACCTTCGGCGTGACGGAAAGTCCGAGCCCGAGCGGCGGCTGGCCTTGCGGCATCTTGCTGTCGATGAGGATCTTCACGGGCACGCGCTGCACGATCTTCACGAAGTTGCCCGTCGCGTTTTCGGCGGGGAAAGCGGAAAAGCGCGAGCCCGAGCCGAGTTGCATGCTATCGATATGACCTTCGAGGTCGAGCTTCGGATACGCGTCGACTTCGATCTTCACCTTGTCGCCTGGCCGCATGCGTTCGAGCTGCGATTCCTTGAAGTTGGCCGTCACCCAGACGGTCGGCGTCACGATCGAGAAGAGCGAGACGCCCGCTTGCAGGAAGCTGCCGAGCTGAACGTTGCGCTTCGTGATCCAGCCATCGGAAGGCGCGCGCACTTCGCAATACCACAGGTTCAGCTGCGCCTGCCCCAGTTGCGCCTGCGCCTGATCGACCTGCTGTCGGCGCTCTTCGACCTGCGCTTCGGCTTGCTTGATCTGCTGCGGCACGAGACTCGCGGTTTCGACCTGGGCGCGCGCTTGCCTGACGTTCGCGCTCGCGGTGCGCCATTGCGCATCGGCTGTATCGACGTTCTGCTGCGAGGTGGCGCGCTGGTCGACGTCGTGTTGCCGCTCGTAGGCGGCCTGCGCCTGCTTGAACGCTGCAAGCGCCGACGACGCCTGCGCCTTCGCCTCCTTGAAATCGGCGGGATATTTGACGTGCGCGATGTCGAGCTGCACCAGCGACTCGTCGAGCTGGGCCTTGGCGAGTCCGAGCTGCGCCTGCGCGGCATCGACCTGCGCCTCGTAATCGCGCTTGCCGATCACGAGCAGCAACTGGCCCGCATGCACATACACGTTGTCGTCGATCGCGAGCTTCACGACGTAGCCCGACATTTTCGGCGCGAGCGTGATCGCGTTGCCGTCCGTGTACGCGTCATCGGTACTCACCTGGTTGCGGGTCGCGAACCACCAGACGAGCGCGACGATTGCCAGCACGATGACGACGCGCCGAGAATGATCAGCGGCAGCTTGCCGGGGCGGTTGCGTTCGGCGGACTGGTTGCCTTTGTGATCGCCGTTGCCGCTGCTGTTGTCTTTGTCGTTACCTTTGTCGCTCTTTTCATTGTCGGCTTGTGCTTGCCTGTCAGGCTCGCTGGGCGATTGTTGCTGGTCGGGTGCAGCTTCAGCGGAGCCGGATTGGGCGGACATGGAATACGGGACGAAGTGGGTCGTGGGTGAAACGTCGAGCGGTAAGCAAACGCTGTGCTCGAAGTGAAGTTCGATCCGAAGCGCCGCGATACACCGCGGACAGAACAGCGACGAACAACCCGCCACTCAACACCGCGCCTCGCGCCTTGCAGCAAGCTTGCGGATCTAACGCGCTTGCGAGCTACGCCACGTGTAAATGTCACATCTGCCGCTGTAAATCGTACGTGGCCCGGTTCGCGCGTCCATGACGGCGCGTGTCCGGCTCGTGCCCGTTTCTTGCTATGGAGGGGAGGGCGCGTCGTATCGCCGGGGCAGACGTCAAAATCTTGGGGGTGCGAGCGGATGCATCGGAGGCCGGTAGACGCGGATCACGTCGGCGACATGGGCCCAAGGGCCAGGGCTTCGCTCGCTGCTGCCTTCGCGTCGACGGCCGGGCTGACGGCTGCGCCTGACGCACATGGCGTGCCCCTCGATTACTTCCTGCATGCAGGCGGCCCGGCAGCGGCGCCGTCGATGCATCTGGGCTGGGCGCTCGCCGCGGTTTCGATGACTGTGATCGTCGTCATCGCGTGGCTGCTCGCGATCGCGATATTGCGCCGGCGCGCGTCCGAACATGCAGGCCTCGTGCAAGGCGAGCGCGGCGCATTGCGATGGGTGTACATCGGCACGGGCATTTCGTCGGCGCTGTTGCTGGCGATGCTCGCGTATACGCTCGTCACACTCGATTCCGTCGCGGCGCCGCCGCGTGCGCCCGCATTGACGCTGACGGTGACGGCCTACGACTGGTGGTGGAAAGTCGAGTACGGCGATGCGGACGGCGGCCCCGCGTTCGTCACCGCCAACGAGATTCATATTCCCGTCGGCGAGCCGGTGAAAATCGTGTTGAAAAGCGCCGACGTGATTCACGCGTTCTGGGTGCCGCGGCTCGCGGGCAAGACGCAGACGATACCCGGCCAGATCAACGAGCAGTGGATACAGGCCGATGCGCCGGGCGTCTATCGCGGGCAGTGCTCGCAGTTTTGCGGCGCGCAGCATGCGCACATGGCGTTCGAGGTGATCGCGCAGGATCGCGCGAGCTTCGCTGCGTGGCGAAGCGCCCAGGCGCAGCCCGCGAGCCGGGCGGAAACTGAGGCAGAAGAGCGGGCAGATACTCACGCAGAAGCGCAGGCCGCAGCGATCACACCGGCGTCGCGCGGAAAGGATCTGTTCGCCGAGCGTTGCGCCGGCTGTCACACGATACGCGGCACGAGCGCCACCGGCGCGCAGGCGCCCGATCTCACGCATCTGAACGCGCGCCGGCTGATCGCGGCCGGCGTGCTGACGAACACGCCCGAGCATCAGCTCGACTGGATTCGCCACGCGCAGCAGATCAAGCCCGATTCGCTGATGCCGAGCATCGCGCTGAGCGCGGACGAGGCAAACGCCTTGTCCGCCTATCTCGCGACCTTGCACTGACAGGACCCGCATGGCTCATACGCCGACTTCTTCTTCGCCGGCCGCACGGCAGCTTGAACGGACATTGCCGCGCGGCACGGTCGCGCGCGGCAGCGCCGCCGAAGCGCGGCTCCGCGAGCTATGGGAGACGCCGCC
>BBSL01000171.1 GCA_001319865.1 Burkholderia sp. E7m39
GGGCGGCACGAACGATCACTGGTTCGCACCGAATCTCACGGGTGATCCCGGCGCGGGCCTTGGCCGCTTCTCGGAACAGGAGATTGCGTCGTTCCTGAAGCAAGGGCACGGCGGCGGGCTCGTAACGTTCGGCAGCATGGTTCAGGTGGTCGAGGACAGCACGCAGTATCTGTCCGACGGCGATCTACGCGCGATCGCGCATTACCTGAAGAGCTTGCCGCCAGCCGCGCCGAACGGCCATTTCGACGGGCAATCGCAGGCAGCCGTGCGGACCGTGCGCGCGCTGGACACGGGCAATGCCGAGCTGCCCGGCGCGGGGCTCTACCAGGGCCTCTGCGCGCGCTGCCACAAGGCGGACGGGATGGGCGAGCCGCTCAAATATCCGCGCCTCGCCGGCAATCCGGCGGTGCTGGCCTCGCACGTGGATTCGCTCGTGCGGCTGCTCGTCGAAGGCGGCGAGGCGCCGCATACGCAGTCGGGACCCGAAGCGAAGAAGATGCCGTCGTTCGCGGGCAAGCTGACGGATACGGAGATGGCCCGCGTGTTGACGTTCGTGCGCAACGCATGGGGCAACGATGCCGCGCCCGTGACGAGCCGCGAGGTCGCGCAGGTCCGTCACAGTCTGGGCAAGTAACCCAACGTGGAGATACGCTGATGATCCATTCGACCGCAACCGTCCTTGTGAACCCGCAAGGGCAACCCGCGTTGACGCGCGCCCAGTTGTGGCGAGGGCTCGTGCTGAAGGCGCGCGACGCGCGCCGGTTTCTTCCGCCGGGTCAGTGCACGAAATGCGATGTCGTCGTCGATGCGGACGATTACCTCATCCGCGAGGCGACCATCGCGGGCGAGGACTTGTCCGAGATCATCACGTTCGAGCCGCAGCGCAAGGTGTCGTTTTTTCAGCGCAGCGGGCCGCGCGAAGGCGTGATCGTCAATCAGATCATCGAGGACGCAGACGGCGCGCTCTGGCTCAGGTTCTATGGCCTGCTCGGTCTCAGGCATCACGCGCCAGGCAGCACGGAAGAACGCGACGATCAGGCGCAACTCGACAGCGAAGACAAAGGCTACAGGGCCGCGCTGCTGAGCACGCTGCGGCGCACGCGGCAACTGATCGGCGAGGGCAAGCTCTAGCCGTGCCTTACGTCACGCCTTACGTCACGCTTTACGTGGCGCTTGTGTTGCTGGCGCTGACGTCGCGCTTCGCCGCGCAGGCACCACGACACGCCTCGCGCGATGCGCCCGAAGCCCGCGGCGCGTCGAACGGCACCGCGGGCGTTTCGGGCTGCATCGGCACGGCTTACGCCGACAGGTCCAGCGCGTTGGTCAGATCGCCCATCGGCGTCTGGCCGCGCGCCTGCATGGCGGCGTCGCGCGAGTGAAAACCGTCGAGCGGCTCGAGGTTGTAGACGCGCGTGATGAGCCGCAGGATCGATGCCGTGTCGTACACGGTGTGATCGACGTAGCCTTTCTTCGCGAACGGCGAGATCACCAGCGCGGGCACGCGGGTGCCCGGTCCCCAGCGGTCGCCCTTCGGCGGCGCGACGTGATCCCACCAGCCGCCGTTTTCGTCGACGGTCACGATCACCACCATGTTGTCCCACTGCGGGCTCGCGCGCAGCGCCTTGACGGCATGCACGATATGACGGTCGCCCGACGCGACGTCCGCGTAGCCTGCGTGCATGTTCAGGTTGCCTTGCGGCTTGTAGAACGTGACGGCGGGCAGGCGGCCGGCGCGCACATCGGCGAGGAAGCGGTTGGTGCTTTCGTCGTCGCCGAGGCCGCCGTCGCGCAGATGCTTCGCGCGCGCAGCCGTGCCCGGAGCGAGGTTCGCGAAGTAGTTGAACGGCTGGTGGTGATACTGGAAGTTCGGGATCAGCGGCGTGCCGTCGTTGGTGTTCTTGCCGTGCATATCCAGCGTCTGCTGGAACGCGCCTGCGTACCAGGCCCACTCGATGCCGCGCTGGTTCAGCTTGTCGCCGATGTTGTCGTGCTTCTGCGGCGGGACGACCATCGCGTTGGCGTCCTGCGTCAAATCAACCATGCCGTTGGCGCCGACCTTGTAGGGCGTAGGCGCGAACGCGGGCATCATCGTGTTGACGGCGTAGCTGACGGTGCGGCCGTCGGCGAGCGTCTCGGGCGGCGTCAGCGCGCTCGGCCCGAACTTCGGAATGCCTTCCATCGCGCTTTTCGGCGACGTGGCGAGCGGCTTCAGGTTCGGATCGTCGGGACGTCCGCTGACGGTGTCGGCAATCTGGGACTTCGCGATGCTCTGGGCCGGGTCGGGATAGACGGGCGGCGTGGCGGCGATCAGGTACTGATGATTCAGGAACGATCCGCCGAACGCACCCTGGAAGAAGTTGTCGCACAACACATATTCGCTGGCGAGATCCCACAGGCGCAGGTCGTAGCTGGCGTTCGCGTAGTGGCCCATCGTGAAGCCGCCCGAGTCGGCCCACGCGGCGAACATGTCGTTCTTGCCGCCGTTGATCTGCATCTGGTTCTGATAGAACACGTGCCACAGATCGTGCGTGACGAGCGACAGCGGCAGATGCTCGCCCGTGGCCGTCTTCAGCGCGAACGGCGCGTTGGGCAGATTGCTCTGGTATTGCAGGCCCGCCTTGTACGTGACGCCTTCGACGGTCTGGTCTTTCAGCAGCCAGCCGCCGGGCACCGTGGGCAGTTGCGGCAGCACGGTCGTGCCGTCGCGATCGCGCTGCGTGTACTGCTCGGGCTTCACATCGGAAAGCGGATGCTCGACGCCCGGAAAGTTGCCGAACAGATTATTGAAGCTGCGATTTTCCGCAAAGATGACGACGACCGTCTTGACCTTCGAGCGCAGCGCGCGATCGAACTGCGGTCCTGCCGCGACGCCCGTCACGGCGGCTGCGTTGCGGGAAGCCGGCGTGGCGCAGCCGGCGAGGCCGCCGCCCACCGCGACGGCAGCCATGCCGCCGAGGAAATGGCGGCGGCTGGGGCGCGCGGGCGTTTGCGCGGCGGCGTCGGCGTCTTCGTTTGCCGGGGGCGGGGCGGGCGGTTCGCGGTCTTTCATGGGATGTCCAGGGAAGAGAGCCTTGTTTGAACGTGGCCTGCGCCGGGCATGCGTCGCCCAGTGCGGCCTCGAAGCCGTCGCTCTCGCGGCGACGGTCGGGGGCATATCGTTGCGTGCCCGTCATGACATGCGCGTGACAGCAGACCATGCCTTGTTCGAGCCCGCCGCGCAACCCCCGCTTACATCTGCTCGCGAGGATACATCACCTGGAGCGCGCGACGCGCGCCTGCGTCGACGCCGGGCGTTGCGCGAGCGCCGAATCTCGCGCAACGGCTAGCGTATGCCATCCGGTGCCTGCCCGGCGTGTAAGGTGTTTCGCCCTGTTTCGCCCATTACGCGGCTGTCTCGCGGTAATTCGCAAATTTCGAAGTCTGTCCAATGCCGGGATTGAAGCAGTTGCACGGATCGAGCTTCTGATAGAACGCGGCAAGCGCGGGTTTCGCGCGATACAGATGGCCGACGTTGTGTTCGGCCGGGTATTCCGCGCCGCGACGGTCCAGCAAGGTCCACATTCTGTGTTCGACGTCGAGACAGTCGTTGCCCTTCTTGACGATATAGTCCTGATGAAAGACGTGGCATAGAAAGTGACCGTAGTACAGCTTGATAGAAATGGTGTCATCGATGTCGCGCGGCAGCGTCTCGATCCATTCGCGGTCGTTGCGTCTGAGCGCAATATCCAGCGCGACGATGTCCTCCACTTGCTTCGCATGCACCGAGCGATATCGCACGGCCGCGCCCGCCGCCGCGAATCGATGCAGAAACGCCTTGTTGCCTTCGTCATCGGTGCATTCGAAATAGCCGCCACTGGCTCTGGAAAAGTAATCGGCAAGAAAGGCCCGCGTTTCTTCGATACTTTCTTCACTCACCTTGAGCATCAGATGGTGCTCGTACCGGTCGCGAAACACTTTCATCCGATGCGGCAGATGGCTCGGGAACAACCGGCTCGCCGCCTGCAGCACGCGGTCGGTGAAATGCGACGGCAACCAACCGATGCGCTCGAACCACGCGTCGAAGCGGCTTTTCATCGCGAAGAGCGCGGGAAGGCGCGACGTGCCGAGATAGTGGATGGCGAGAAACGTGTCCTTGCCGTATCGCTCCGCAATATCGAACGCATCGCGATGCAGGTATTCGCCCGAAATCGGCAGATGCGCAAAGTCTTGCAGCGCATGGCGCCGGATGTCGGTGAGTTCGTCGGGCTGGTTCGTGCCGATATAGAACACCTTGGGGTTCTTCTCGATCGGAAACGTATCGAGTCGCACGGCAAACACCATCAGCTTGCCCGCCGAACCGGAGGCTTCGTGCAGCCGCTGCGGGTCGGCATTGAAACGCGCGGGCGTCTGCGCATCGACTTCGCGCACGTGGCTGCCGTAGTGATGATCTGAGCCGGCGCCTGCATCGTGCCGGATATCGGCATCGCCGAATGCGCGGCGGTCAAGCCGCTCGAGCATGTCAGCGGGCGTGCTGCCGAGATCGATGCCCAGATGATTCACGAGGTTCAGCTTGCCCGTGGCATCCACTTGCGCGAACACCGCCATCTCCGTGTACGCGGGGCCGCGGCGCACCAGCGCGCCGCCCGAGTTGTTGCAGACGCCGCCGAACACGGATGCACCGATACAACTCGATCCGATCACCGAATGCGGTTCGCGGCCAAGCGGCTTCAAGGTCTTCTCCAACTGGTCGAGCGTCGCGCCGGGCAGGCAGACGACCTGGCGGCCTTCGTCGATCACATACACCTTCTTCATCCGCGTCGTGCTGATGATCACGATGTCGCGATCGTAGTCGTTGCCGTCGGGCGTCGAGCCGCCGGTGAGACCCGTGTTCGACGCCTGGGCGATCACGATCACATTGGCGGCGATGCACGCTTCGAGCACTTTCCATTGCTCGACCAGCGTGCGCGGACGCACTACCGCCAGCGCCTGGCCCGTGCCGAAACGAAAGCCCGTGCGATAGCGGCGGGTCGCATCGTCGCCCGTGATCACGTGCGCACCCCCGACGATGCCGCGCAACCCGGCAAGCAGGCGCTCGCCCTCGTTGACCGAAATCGCCGACGCTGCGCTGACTGCTGACATGATGTTTCTCCGTGCGGTTTCAGAAGAGCGATGTGCCGCGTCGCGCGCTACTGCATGAGCAAGACCGCTGCACATCGGAATGGATGCAAGCTTAGAATCTGGTTTGTCATTAGTCCAATATCTCGAAACGGCGATTTGGAGACGAAAAAGATATGGAATTGCGTCAGTTGCGGTACTTCCTCGCAGTGGCCGAACATCTGCACTTCACCGAGGCGGCTGCGCATCTCGGCATTGCGCAGCCGCCGCTGAGCCAGCAGATCCTGAAGCTCGAACGCGAGATCGGCACGGCGCTGTTCGTTCGCCATCCGCGCCGCGTCGAACTGACGGAAGCGGGGCATTTACTGCGCGACAGCGCGCGACGCATCCTCGACGATGCGCAGCAGGCACTCGTCGAGGCGCAAAACGCGGGGCGCGGCGAGACGGGCCGGCTGTCGTTGGGCTTTGCTGGCTCGACGGTGTTTCATCCCGCCGTCGCATCGACGATGCAGCAGTTCCGTCAGACCTATGAACGCGTTGCGATCAGTTGCGAGGAAAGCAACAGCGTCGCGCTGCTCGAGAAGGTGAGCGCCCGGCAGATCGACGCGGCGCTCGTCCGGATGCCCCTCAATTGCGGCGAGCTCGCCGTCGAGCCGCTCGTCGACGAAGCGATGCTCGCGGTGCTGCCGGGCGGACATCGATTGAGCCGGCGCAGGCGTGTCGATCTCGCGGATCTGGCGGGCGATCCGTTGATCATTTTTCCGCGCGCCATTGGCCCCAATCTTTACGATTCGATCATCAGCGCCTGTCATGCAGCGGGTTTTACGCCGTCGATCAGCATGGAGTCGCCGCAGATTTCGTCGGCGGCGAATCTGGTTTCGGCGGGGTTCGGCGTGGCTGTCGTGCCTGCGTCGATGCGTCAGGTGCAGGTCGAAGGCGTGTCGCATCATGAACTGAAGGGCAAGCCGCTCGCGACGGGCATTGCGTTGGTCCATCGTCAGCGCGAAAGGTCCCCGGCCGTGCTCAACTTCGTCAGGATCTTGCGTCAGCAGCGGGCCGCCATGCGGCGCGCTTGATGGGCAGAACGTAGAGGACGGCACTGCGCATGCGCTTCAATGCATGTACGCGACGCGTCTCGACCGCGAGCGGACCACGATGCCGGCGTTCAGCAGATTCATCGCGAACCAGCGCATGATCTTGAGCGTGTGTCCGACGGACGCGGACGGCAGCCATTGATTCAACAGTTCGGTCGCCGCCGACGAATCCGTCGATTGCAGATAGGCGAGCGTCTGCAGCAGCGACGCCTCGTCGCTGGCGATGTCCGACGCGCAGCGGCAACGCATGTCGAGCGGCCGATGGGACGCGTGCAGCAGCGCATGCATCATCAATTCGAAGCAGTCGATGCCCGCGAGCGCGAGACCTGCGTCGGCCAGCACGTCGCGCCAGTGCTGCCCCTGGCGCACGGCATCGCAATGCGGCCTGAACCACGTGCGCACGGCGCCCAGCACCAGTTGCTCGCTTGCATCGGGATACTGCGAAAGCGCGTCTTCGCTGAGGGGAGCTTCGCGCAAGGCAAGGGCAGGATAGGTCATCGTGTCCCCTTCACCAGATCGAGGCGGCGCGCGAAGACGTGCTGGCGTTCGCGTCCCGCCGGCGCAGGCCCGCTCGAAGGCCAGTGGGGCCCTTGCCGCAGGATTGAAACGAGCGCGTGTCAGGCGGGAAGGGGGCATGGCCGGACCCGGCGGGTCCGGCGCGATCGACGATCCGATCTGTAATCAATGCAGAAGTCATGTGGCGAGCGCATCTGGCGCGGGTGTTCCCGGAAGCACCATGATGCAATGCCTTTCATCTAAATGCTAATGGTTCGCATTTAGATGGAAATTGATGGCACGTGCGAAAGCCGTGAGGCGGGTCACAGCGAACGCTGGATCGCCTGTCCCAGCAAATCGAGGCCGAGGTCGATTTCCTCTTCGCGCACGGTCAAGGGCGGTGCGATGCGGAACACGCCGCCCATGCCGGGCAATTGCACGATGTTCATGCTGAGCCCGAGATTCATGCACTCGCGCGTGATCTTTGCGCCCAGGCCGTCTGCGGGCTCCTTCGTGCGGCGGTCCTTGACGATTTCCATGCCGAGCAGCAGGCCGCGCCCGCGCACGTCGCCGATGCAGTCGAAGCGCTCCATCAGATCCAGCAGGCCGCGCCTGAGCCGCTCGCCCATCGCGTTGGCACGCGCGACGAGGCCCTCGCGCTGCACGACGTCCAGCACGCGCAGACCGACGGCCGCGGGCAGCGGATCGGACACGTGCGTCGTATAGAACAGGTAGCCCAACTCGTGCGCGCGCTCCTCGATCTGCGCGGACGTCACGACGGCGGCGAGCGGCAGCCCCGCGCCCAGCGTCTTCGACAGCGTGAGGATGTCGGGCGTGACACCGTCGCGCTCGCAGGCGAACATCGTGCCCGTGCGTCCGACGCCCGTTTGCGCTTCGTCGAGGATCAGCAGCATGCCGCGCTCGTCGCATTTACGCTTGAGCGCGGCCATATACCCTTCCGGCAGTTCGATGATTCCGCCGGAACTCAGGATCGGTTCCGCGATGAAGGCGGCGAGATTGCCGCTCGACTGCCGGTCGATCAGATCGAACGCGTAGTCGAGTTCCGCGAGCATGTCGTAGACGCCGTTGCGCTCGAAGCGCGGCCGGTAAGCAAACGGGGCGGGAATCGCGAACGAGCCGACGGCCGCCGGGCCGACGCCCTTGCGGCCCGCGCTATAGGTCGCGGAGGCCGCGCCGCCCGTCATGCCGTGCCACGACTGCGCGAATCCGACGATCTCGTACTTACCCGTGACGAGCTTGGCCATGCGGATGGCCGCCTCGTTCGATTCCGCCCCCGTGCTCAGCAGCAGCGCCCGGTCGAGGCCGGCGGGCGTGATGTCGGCGAGGCGGGTGGCGAGATCGACCACGGGACGCGAGAGCATGCCGCTAAACAGGTGATCGAGCTTGCCGGCGTATTCGTTGATGACGGCGACGATTTCCGGGTGGCTGTGGCCGAGCACGGCGCTCATCTGCCCGGACGTGAAATCGAGTATCGGCCGGTCGTCCGCGTCGTAGACGAAGCTGCCCTGGGCGCGCTCGATGATCATCGGCTCGAAGGTGCCGCCGTAGCGGATCAGATGCTGTCTGGCGTTGTGCCAAAAGGCTGCGTCGTCGTTTCTGGACACCATGGTTCTCCCGATGAGCGAATGGCTTGAAGTCTAGGCGGCTCTCTGGTTTTATAGAATCGAATAGTTCTTATGCGAGCTAGCAAAATGTCTAATACCTTGGGGCGATACCTTGAGTCTCTCGCTTGAAATCGATCTGTTGCGCTCGTTTGCCGTGATTGCCGAGGTGAAGGCGCTCAGCCGTGCGGCCGAGCGCGTCGGCCGCACGCAGTCCGCGCTGAGCCAGCAGATGAAGCGCCTCGAAGAAATCGTCGATCAGCCGCTGTTCCAGCGCACTGGCCGCGGCGTCGTGCTGACGCATCCCGGCGAGCGTCTGCTGATTCACGCGCAGCGCATCCTGCGGCTGCACGACGAGGCGATGGCCGATCTGTGCGGCACGGGGCTGTCGGGAAGCGTCCGGTTCGGCTGTCCCGACGACTATGCAGCCGTGTTTCTGCCGCCGTTGTTGCGGCAGTTCTCCAGCCAGCATCCGCACGCGCTGGTCGAAGTGGTGTGCGGGCCGACGCCGCGTCTGGTCGAGCAACTGGACAAGCGTGGCGTCGACCTCGCGCTGATCTCGCTGCCTGACGATGCACAACGTCACGACATGCAACGCGATGACGTGATCCGGCGCGAGCAACTCGTCTGGGTGGGTTATCCCGGCATGGATGCCTCGCACTTCGATCCCTTGCCGCTGGCGCTGTCCGATCCCGACACGCTCGATCACATCGCGGCCTGCGAAGCGCTGCAGCGAGCGGGGAGGGCGTACCGGATCGCCTATGCGAGCAGCAGCCTTTCGGGCCTGACGGCGCTGGTGCGTTCGGGGCAGGCCTTTGCCGTCATCACGCAGACGGCCGTCGCGCCCGACCTCTGCGTGCTCAACGGCGATCCCGCGCTGCCGCCGTTGCCTGCCGTCGGCATTTCGCTGAAGTTTTCGCGCGAACGTCCGTCGCTTCTGACTGCGGCGCTCGCGGAGCACATCAGGACGGCGCTGCCCTTGCTGTGAAAATCGGCACGAAGACTCATGAAGCGTCATGAAGAGGACTGTGCCGATGACTTCTCCCTGTCACATGAAGACATTACGCTTCACTCCCCCGGAACTGCTTCCCGCAACGAACAACACGGCACGGGAATCCCGCCGCTTCGAAACGATCGGACCGCGCGGGACCGTTGCGCCAGGAGAAGAGGCAATGCTCAGCGCACACGAATTCGCGATGTTGATGCTGGCGAAAGACGCCGCCGATCACATCGCGGAACGAAAAGAGCTCGACACGCTGCTCGAAAACCAGCTTGCCGCGATGGAACAACTCGCGGGCCACGCGCTGCGCCTGCGGCTGTCGTCCGATGACGACACGCTGCTGACCACGCCGAAGCGCATCCACTGACACGCACGCGAAAAGCACACGAAAAGCGTATTTAGCGTTGTTCGCGATGCAGTTCGGGGCCGCACAGGGCGCGTTCTCTGTCACGGTGTCGGCCTTGCACGCCAGGCTCGCGCGCGTGCCGGAAATCACGCACGCGCTGCCTGCCGCGCGAACATTTACGCGAATGCCTGCCGATGGGCTTTGACGAAGTCGCTGACGGTTTGCGGCGCGCGCCCAGTGATGTCGCCGATCACGCCATCCGCGCCGGAGAAAATGCCGTTCTGGTAATCGATGGCGATAGCGAGAAAGTGCTGGATCGCGAATTCGGGCAAGTCATACTTTTCCAGATGCTGGCGATACTGCTCGATCGTCGAAGGGCGATAGACGATCTTGCGCCCCAGCACCGCGCTGATCTCCTCGGCAATCTGATGCTGGTCGAGTTCGACGGGTCCGAACAGCGGATACGTCTTGCCGATATGGCCCGACGGTTGCGCCAGCACGGCAGCGATCAGCCGCGCCTGGTCCTCGCCAGCGATGGGCGCGTGACGTCCGTCGCCATATGGCAGCCCGATTCTGCCTTCCTGCACGATCTGATCGCGCACCCACGGGAAAATCAGCCATTCGGAGAAGAAGGTGGGGCGAATGTGCACGGTGGGCACGCCTGACCAGTCGAGCACGCGCTCCGCAATCCAGTGATCGCGCGCGGCATGGCTCTTCGAATCTTCGCGCGCGGAAATCTGCGACATGTCGACGACGACTTCCACGCCGGCGCGCCGCGCGGCATCCGCGAAATAGGCCGTCCCCTGAATGAAGCCCGGCCGCACGGGATAGCACAGATAGGCGCCCGTCACGCCGTCCATCGCGCGGAGGATGTCGTCATGTTCGAGAAGATCGCCGACGACGATTTCTGCGCCCTGGGCCCGCAGCGCCGCACTGCGCTCGTCCTCGCTGTGCACGAAAGCGCGCACGGCATGGCCGTCCTGCAGAAGATGCCGAATGGTATGGACGCCCGTCTTGCCCGTGGCGCCCGTGATGAGGAATTTGCGTTGATTCATGGTGGTTTCTCCAGTCTGACGATAGGCGCACTCGTGTCGAGTGCAGGGATGATCGATATCGTCGCGATCGAAAACTCACGTCGATATCTTGTTTAAGTGCGTATGCACATTTAAGCGTGCGATTGAACCGTTATGGCATCGCGCGATTGTCTACAGGGCATTCAGGTGCTGTTTGACATCGCGCAGAATCGCGGCCGAGGCATCAGGATCTTCGACGACGCGCGCCATCGTGAGGGCGCCGATCATCGCCGACAGCGCGAACACGGCTTCGGAGTGGGCCGCTTCCTTGCGTCGCCGGCCACTGCGCTTTGCGAGTACTTCGACGAGACCGTCGAACCCGCGTGCCGCCGCTGCGCGCGCGTGGGTGTCGGCGCGCGCCAGCTCGCTGCCCATGCCCGCAAGCGGACAACCCTCAGCGGGATCATCGCGATGCGAGGTGGAAACGTAAGCATCGACGATGGCGTCGAAAGCTGCTTTGCCGACGCGGTCGCCCGCAGCCGCTTCGAGCCGTTCGATGATCGCCGTCAACCCCGCTTCGCAGGCTTCAGCGACAAGGTGATCTTTGGATTCGAAATGGCGATAAAAGCCGCCGTGCGACAGTCCCGCCGACGACATCAGGTCGGCGAGGCCCGTCGACTGGATGCCGTTGGCTCTGAATTCTCGCGCCGCGACGTCGACGATCCGGCGGCGCGTGTCGGCTGTTTCCGCTTTTGACTTCTTCATGACGTGGTTCCTCGATGACCTTGTTTAGATGATAGACGTCATCTAAACAACGCGTCAATGGGAGTGAAGCGCAATACTGTGTTTCAGCGTGGCGCGCAGCCGGGCCGGATTATTGCTGATCGATGAAGTGGGTGCGCAGCCGTGGCTTGAGACGCGGCTGTCAGCCTTGCCCGCGCGCGGCAGCCCGCACTTCGGGAGGACATCCGTGGCGAATTCGAACCGGTTGCAACAACGGCCGATCCCCATCGTTCGCAAGGGCCAGGTTACCGGCAAGACGACGCGCGACGCGTTTCGGCAACGCTTTTACGCGCGCTTTTACGATCCCGCCTTCCGCGCGGAGGACGCAGCCGTCGCGCGTCTGGAAGCGATTGCATGGCAGGCGTATGAGGACGCGCGAAAGGCGCCCGTCACGGCGAAGGCTGGCGAAGGTTTCGCCGATCCCGACTACGATCTGTCCGTCGAATGGCGCGACACAGCGCAGCGCATACAGGCAGCACAGGCGCGGCAACGCGATCCCGCGACCCGCTCGCGCATCCTCGTCATCAACGGGTCGGCGCGAAACGACGCCACCTGTCCCGGCGAAATGTCCAAAAGCCATCGGCTCGCGAAGCGCGTCGAGTCGATCGTGACGGCGGACGATATGGACGCCGACATGCTCGATCTGTCGTTGCTGGCGTCCAACCATGACAGCCATATTCATCCTTGCAAGGCTTGTGTATCGACGGCCATGCCGCTTTGCCATTGGCCGTGCAGCTGCTATCCGAATCATTCGCTGGGCCAGGTGAACGACGAGATGGCCGGGATCTACGAACGCTTCGCGGCGTGTCACGCGGTGATCATCGTGACGCCCGTGTACTGGTATCAGTCGCCGGGTCCGCTGAAGCTGATGATCGACCGGCTCGTATGCGCGGACGGCGGCAACCCCGATCCGTCGTCGACGTCCGGAAAAGACCCGGAGAAGGCCAAGCGACTGGAACTGGAAGGCTGGCCGTACCCGAAGCACCTGGCGGGACGTGCGTACGGAGTGGTCGTGCACGGCGACGTGGCGGGAATCGAAGGCGCACGCGCGGCGCTGACGGACTGGCTTGACTGGATGGGTTTGATCGAAGCGGGTGCGCAGGCTCGTCTGGATCGTTTTATCGGCTACTACGAACCGTACGCCACCAGTCACGACGCGCTCGACCACGACGAAAAGCATTCAGGCCGAGACGGACAACGTGGCGCGCGCGGTGATCAACGCCGTCAACGCGATCAGACAAGGCACACAGGGGATA
>BBSL01000172.1 GCA_001319865.1 Burkholderia sp. E7m39
TCGTCTGGATCGTTTTATCGGCTACTACGAACCGTACGCCACCAGTCACGACGCGCTCGACCACGACGAAAGCATTCAGGCCGAGACGGACAACGTGGCGCGCGCGGTGATCAACGCCGTCAACGCGATCAGACAAGGCAAGCTGCATCGCCCCGACGAGGCGCTCAAGCCGCCTCGGGCGAAGTAATGACAAGCGGATACGCTTGAAGGACGCTGCTTCGGTCAGTGCTGGCAGCGGATGTGTCCGGCGGCGCGGGTCGACACGAAGCATTGGTGACAAGGAGATGAAGAGTCGATTTCCTTGACCAGGTTTCACAGTACGTCGGTGGCCTCATGCCAGATATATCGCCTCCCTTGTTACGGCGAGGTACGCCCATAATGTTCCATCCTGGCTCGCTTTACGACGTTTACGACAAAAACCGCGAAGAAACGCAGACCGTCTCGCACCACCATGTCGCACAGGCGGCGGTGGCCGATGCGATCGCGAAGAGCACCGGCTTCGAAGTGCTGCTTGCCGATTTTGGTTACAGGATTGATGACGACTTTGCTCGCCGCATGGGGACGCTGATTCTCAAGGTACTCGCCGGTCGTTCCGCTTTCCTGAAAGAACATCTTTCAATCACGACAGAGCATCCTTCGGCCAAATGACCGCAAGCAGTCTCACGATACGGAGTGGTGCTCCGCGGCCGGGCTGTTCGGCTCCCGCTCTTTCGAACGCGCCTGTTCGATACAGCGTTCGACATCGGCCTCACTGACGGGACTGTGACCCGCCTGTTCGGCGAGGCGCAGGTAGGCGCTGGCAATGCGCCGCAGGTCTTCTTCGGACGCGCCCTCGATACCGATCAGCTGATTGCTCGCGTGCTTGTGCGAAGCGAGCAACTCGTTGAGCTTCAGATGCATGGCGACGCTGTCCTTGTTCTGACTTTGCTGGATCAGAAAAACCATCAGGAAAGTGACGATGGTGGTCCCCGTGTTGATGACCAGTTGCCATGCATCGGAGTAGTGGAAGATTGGACCCGACACGAGCCAGGCCACGATCGTGATGACGGCAAGGCCGAAGGCGACGGGCGAGCCCGCCCATCGCGTCACGAGGGAGGCGAAGGCGTCGAACGCGCGCGCGGCGGGGTGACGGTTAGCGTATGCCGGGCTCGACGTGTCCGGAACCGCGTCGAGCCGATCAGAAAACTGGCGAGCTTCAGTGTCCGACATGAGGGCTCCCTGGTGTATCGCGTTCATGCAGCACGTTCTATCGATCGCCGCGTCGACGACGCGGCAGTGGGTTCCGCCTTCCGCTGGCGGCGTGGCGGACGATGGCAGTTGCCGCAAGGTGCGTGCCAGAGGCTGACGGATCGCCTGCGGCGCGCGGCGCGCGGGTCGGAACGCCGGATGGCTTTCATGACGGCTGCGCGCGCAGTGAGCGCAAGCGCGAAAGCAGGGTTCCCGTAAAGAACTCGGTGTCGGTGCGGATCGTCCGGCCTACTCGGGGGTGTCACCGAGAATCATCTGGACAATCATGTCGATCGACGCGGGCTTCAGGAGCACTGCGTCGAAGCCGTCCCAATCCTGGCGCAGCAGCGCGTGCGGCACCATCGCGATCATCCGGGTCGCGGGCGCCACGTTGAGGCGCCCGAGCGCCAACTGGTCAGCGTGGTCCCGCTTTCGTTCGAAATCCATCAGCACAGCGGCGGCCGGTTCGCCGGACTTGTCCTCGTGGGCGGGATTTCTCGACATCACGGTTGCCCTGAATCCCCGCAGGCGCAGCAACAGGGCAATCGATTCCGCGACATGCGAGTTGCCCTGCAGGATCACCACGCGCCGGCCCGTCTGACGGGCATGGCCGGCGACGATCGCCGCGCTGCGCAACGCGGCCTCGCTGCAGAGCCACAACAGCCGGGCCTGATCGTACGAAGCGCGCGCCATCTGCAGCACGGCTTCGTCGCCGCCGGGATCGGCGGCCAGCGCTTGCAGCCGGCTTTGGGCCGCTTCGAGCCGTCTGAAGGCAGCGTCGAACTGCGACTTCGCGTATTCGATCGCTTGGTTCCTGACCTCGTTCGCCATCTATCGCCTCCTTGAGCCTCCTGTCGCGGCGGCACGTGTGTTGCACAGAAGCGTCATGTCGCTGCCGGCGATGCTGCGCAGAAGCCGCTAGCTCCGCAGACGCGAAACCACGGAAAGCAGGTCTTCGAGCAGCACGGGTTTTTTCAGGTGCGCGTCGAAGCCCGCCTCGGTGGCCATCGCCGCATCCGCGTCCTGGCCGAAACCGCTAAGCGCGATGCAGATCACCGACTTGAGCGCAGGCGCCTCGCGGACCCTGCCGACAAACTCGAATCCATCCATGCCCGGCATGCCGAGGTCGGACAGGACCACATCCGGGACATCGCCGTTGAGTATCGACAATGCTTCCACGCCGCTCGTCGCCGTTTGCACGATTGCGCCTTCGCTTTCGAGCAGCAGGCGGAAAGTTTCGACGGTCGCCATGTCGTCGTCGACCATCAGCACGCGCACGCCCTCGAGCGGTTCCGGCGCCGCGCCGTCGCCTGCCGTCGACCGCGCGAGCGAGCGATGCGTGGGCAGCGTGACCGTGAAAGTCGCACCCCGGCCGACGCCTTCCGATTCCGCGCGCACGGCGCCGCCGTGCAGATTCACCAGATCCCTGACGAGCGCAAGCCCGATGCCCAGGCCCGAACGTCGTGCGGTGGGGTCGCGGCTTTGCTGGAACATATCGAAGATATGCGGCAGCAGCGACGGTTCGATGCCGCTGCCCGTATCCGCCACGCGCAACACGGCTTCAGCGTGATCGTTGACTTCGAGCGTGACATCCACCGAGCCGCGCGCCGTGAACTTCAGCGCGTTGCTGATCAGGTTCCAGACGATCTGCTCGATACGTGTGAGATCCGCGTGAATGATGACGGGCGCGTCCGTCATCTTGATGTTGAACGCGACGCCGCGTTGCTTGGCGTCGTCCTGCGCGGCATCGCAGACCCGCTGCACGATCTCGCGCATGTCGACGACCGTGCGCACCACCGACAGCTTGCCCGTGCGCACCCGTGAAATATCGAGCAGATCGTCGATGATTTGCGCCTGGCCGATCACCGTGCGCCGGATCGTATCCGCCGCGCGCGAAATGTTCAGGCTCTGCCGCGTCTCCGGCGCGCGCGCGATCAGCTCCGCGCTGGCCGAGATCAGATTCAACGGATGCTTGAGTTCGTGCGATACGACCGCGAGAAATTCGTCGCGGCGCCGCTGCGCATCGCGCTCGCTGGCGGCGCGCAGCAATTCGACGGAAGTGCTGCGGCCGGCCGCCGCGTCCGCGCGTTCGCCCAGATCGCGCGCAATCTTCGCGAAGCCGCTCATGCCCGCTTCGTCCAGCCGCGACAGCACGCCGCTCGCGAAGAAGCGCGTGCCGTCCTTGCGCACGTGCCAGCGCTCCTCATCCGTGCGGCCGTTCAGGCGCGCCTCGGCGAATTCGCGCTGCGCGACATGGCTGGCGCGGTCTTCTTCCGTCGACAGAAGGTCGGCGGACTGGCCGATCATCTCGGCTTCCGTGTAGCCGAAAATCCGCTCGGCGCCCGCGTTCCAGCTGGTAATGAGACCTTCGTCGTCGAACGTGATGATCGCGTAGTCCTTGGTGCCCTCGGCCACGATGCGCATGCGCCGTTCGCCTTCGCGCAGTCGGTCTTCGGCCTGGCGGCGGCCGGTGATGTCGATGAACGACAGCACGGCGCCATCGATGCGGTCTTCCGTCGTACGGTAGGGCACGAAGCGCGCGAGATACCAGCGGCCGTCGTTGCTTTTGAGTTCGCGCTCGATCAGGCGCAGGGAATCGAATGCTTCGGCTGCGTCGTCGGCGAGTTTGTCGTACTCGAGCCGGTGCGTGATGTCGAGCAGCGAGCGGCCGATATCCGACGGAATGATGCTGAACACGTCCGTCGCGCGAGGCGTATAGCGCTTGATGCAGATATTGCGGTCGACGAAGATCGTACCGATATCGTTCGCAGCGATGAGGTTCTGCAAGTCGTCGTTGATCTTGCCCGTTTCCTCGACTTTCGACTTCAGTTCGGCGTTGACGGTCGTGAGTTCTTCGTTGATGGACTGCAGTTCTTCCTTGCTGGTTTCGAGTTCTTCCGTCGCCGAGCGCAGTTCTTCGTTGATGGCCTGCAACTCTTCGTTCGAGGCCTTCAGTTCCTCAGTGGACGTCTCCGATTGCTCGATGGTCGACTGCAATTGCTCCTTCGTGCGCTGCAGTTCGCGTTCGAGCTGGCTGATGATCGGGTCTTTCTGCACATCGGACGACGACGCTTCCGAACCGCCCATGCTGTCTTCCACTTCGTCGAAGAGGATCAGTACGAAGTCCGCATTCGCTTCGGGATCATGCACGGGCCGCGCCGTCATGTTGACGAAATAGGAGCGACCGTCGCGCTCGATCCGCACGCGCCGTGCCTCGACGCTGCGGTTCGTGTGCAACGCCTGGTAGATTGCCGTGCGCAATTCGAGCCGAAGTTCGGGCCTCACGACGGCCACGATGTTGTGCGACGGCTCGCCGCCCGAATACTGCAGAAAACGCCCCGCGCGGTCGGACAGATGGACGATCTCGGAATCGCGGCTCACGAGCGCGCTGGGCGGCGCATATTGCTCGACGAGGCGCTGGTGCAGATCGCCGAACGACAGGCGCCGGCGTCCCGGCGGCTGCACCGTCGCCAACACAGGGCGCGTGCTCGTCGTGCCGGAAATCGCGACGGGCATCGGCGTGTCGCCGCGCACCGCCAGGTTCGCGCGGTAGATGCGGTTGCGCTTGTCGATGACGGTGAACATCGAACTGACGCTGTCGGCCGACTCCGAACTACCGAGAAACAACACGCCGCCCGGCCGCAGCGCGAAATGAAACATCCGGAGAATTTCGATCTGCGCTTCCCGGTCGAGATAGATCAGCAAGTTGCGGCAGCAGATCAGGTCGAGCCGCGAGAAGGGCGGATCACTGAGCACATTGTGATGCGCGAACAGCATGTGCTCGCGCAGTTCTTTTTTCACGCGGTAATGCGCGGCGTCCTTCGAGAAGAACTGGCGTACGCGGGCAGGCGTGACGTCGGCGAGAATCGAATCGGGGTACAGGCCCGTGCGGGCAAAGGCGATGGCGCGCTCGTCGATATCCGTTGCGAAGACCTGATACGAAATGCCTTCCGCCGACTTGAGCGAGCGCTCCTGCAGCAGCATGGCGAGCGAATAGGCTTCTTCGCCCGTCGCGCAGCCAACCGACCACGCGCGGATGCGGTCCTGCTCGACGCGTCCCTCGAACAGCGGGGGCAGCACTTCGCGCTCGAGCACGTCGAACGCTTCCTTGTCGCGGAAGAAATTGGTGACGCTGATCAGCATGTCCTGCAGCAGCGCCTGCGTCTCGTCCATGTGCAGATGCAGATGGTCGCGATACGCCTGAAGGTCGGTGATGCCGTTGACCTGCAAGCGCCGCTCGATGCGCCGCAAGACGGTCGCGCGCTTGTAATGGCGAAAATCGTGGCCCGTGCGCGTTCTCAGGATGACCATGATTTCGCGCAGCGCCCGCTCCGCCACTCATTCGATATGGCGTCTTCGCGCTCGTCGTTCTCGACGACGGGAAGTTGAATTTCCTTCGCGGTCAGCCACAGGTCCATGAGCCGCTGCGGCATTTCGGCGGCCGTCAGCACGAAATCGACCATGCCCGTTGCGATCGCGCTGCGCGGCATGCTGTCGTATTCCGCCTGCGCGGGGTCTTGCGCGAGCGTGATGCCGCCCATTTCCTTCACCCGCGACAGCCCGGCCGAACCGTCCGAGCCCGCGCCCGACAGCACGATTCCGATCGCGCGTCCCCGATGCACCTCTGCGAGCGTGCGGAAGAACAGATCGATGGCGGCTCTGCGGCCATCGTCCGGCTGCCTCGGGGCGACACGCAAATAGTCGTCGACCATCGTCAGTTCCAGCGATGGCGCGATCATGTACACGTGGTCGGGCTCGATCGGCGTCGCGCTCGTCACTTCCGTGACAGGCATGTTGGTCGATTTCTGCAGCAGCGAAGCCAGGTTGCTTTCGTGGTCGGGCGCGAGATGGACGATGACCACGAAGGCCATCGACGTGTGAGCGGGCAACGCTTCGAAGAATTCGCGGAGGGCGCCCAGTCCTCCCGCCGACGCGCCAAGACCGACAATCGGAAATTGGGCCTGGCTCACCAGAGTCTGTGCTCGCGTTTTTGGCATAGCCGCATGTCCATTGGAGAATAGAGTCCATCGTCCTTGCGGCCCGGGATTGCCCCCGCCCTCGCGCAAAGAATCGATAGACGTCTATTATCGCTCCAGTAAAAGCGACTGCAAAACGCCTGCCGCTTCATTCGCACGTCGGGCGGTTTCTTCCTCGTGCAACTGCGCGGCGGTGTTTCCTGCCTTGCCGAAATGCTCACCGAGCGTACGGCTCATCAAGGCCTGCTCGCGCAGGGCGCGCACCGCGTCGAGCAGCGAGCGCTCGACGTCGTCGCGGCGGCCGTAACCCAACGATGCGCCTGAATATGCGTGTCCCGTGTGACACCGGTAGCGCAACAGGCCGGACTCGCTTACACGCCACAATGCACCGTTGCACTCGGGACAGGTGTACGTGGAGGGCGTGGCGATCTGGCTCAACGCCTCGGGCGGCAACGGGGCGCCTCTCCATGCGCGTTGTTCAAGCGCGGTCCGGCGGCGCGCAGCCTCGCGAGCGCTGTCGACGGCGTTCGATGCAGCCGGCGTTGCGCTGGTCGCGCCATCTGCGGCACCCGAGCCGCCCGTCCCACCGCCCGTCAACTCGACCAGCCGCGAAGCCAACCCGCCGAGCGGAAGTACGTCGTCTGCAAATGGCGACGCGTTCAGGGGCATGTCCTTGGCAAATGCCTCGGAAGGGTCCTGCACCAGCGTTGCGCCGCCGCAAGCCCGGATCGCTTCGAGGCCCGCCGCGCCGTCGTCGAGCAAGCCCGTCAGAACCACGCCGATCGCGCGCGCCCCCAGTTCGGCGGCGGCGCTGCGAAAAAGCGGATCGATTGCAGGGCGTGCAAAGTTTTCCTTCGCACCGTGCACGAGCCGCAAGCGTGGTCCGTCGACTACGAGATGCTGGTCAGGCGGCGCGATGTAGATTCTGCCCGGCAGATAGATCTGGCCGTCGCAGGCATGCTCGGCCGCAAGCGGACCGGACGTGCTCAGTAGGGACGGCAGAATGCTGGTATGGGCGCCGACGTGCAGCACGATGGCGATAGCCGCCGGCATGTCCTGTGGAAGGCTGGACGCGAGGGCGCGCAGCGCGTCGACTCCGCCCGATGACGCGCCAACGGCGATAAAGTCTCGGTGAGTCAAAGGGCCTCCGCGTCGCCTGATGCACTCACGCAGCAATCGCCATGCCTGGTATTTGCGATTCAGCGCGAAGCGGATGCCTGCGACGACGCGCGGCGACCCACCTTCATTCCATACATGCGGTGTCATCGGGTCATCCGTTTGCCTTCGCTCGAAAGGCAGGCAGTCCGGCGTCACTTGCCAAAAATAAATGTTGAACGTAATTTATTCCCGATGCGCTTCGCCGCGTTTGGCAAGCCGCACAATGCATCGTTTCGTTGACAGGAGCGCAAACATGAGCAACAGCAGCCATGACGGCGGCGACGTGATCTACCTGGAGGACCTGAGCGTCGGATTGGTGTTCACGAGTTCGGAGCACAAGCTGGACGTCGAGCAGATACGCGAATTCGCGCAGCGTTTCGATCCGCAACCGTTTCATTTGAGCGAAGAGGCTGCGCGCGACACGTTTTTTGCAGGGCTCGCGGCCAGCGGCTGGCACACGGCAGCCATCACGATGAAGCTGCTCGTGCAGAGCTTGCCGTTCGCGGGCGGTGTCATCGGGGCAGGGAGCGACATCACGTGGCCGCGTCCCACGCGTCCCGGCGATGTCCTGCACGTCGTGAGCACGATCATGGAGATCGCGCCGTCCAAGTCGAGGCCTGACCGGGGCATCGTGACCGTGCAGAGCGACACGCTGAACCAGCACAGCGATGTATGCCAGCGGTCTGTCGCGCGACTGCTTGCGTTCAGACGCAGCTAGCCACTGCGCATAGAATAAAGTTCGTTCAACATCTAATGCGAATGCTGGGCATGTCGGCATTCGCTGGATCTCATCGCAACGGGAGAGCTTTTGTGGGACGTTCGAATCGCGAGCAAGCGGACATGAACCGGCAACGGATCATCGACCAGGCAGACGCGGCCGTGCGCGGCGGTGGGGTGGCCGCCGTGAGCATCGCCGACATCATG
>BBSL01000173.1 GCA_001319865.1 Burkholderia sp. E7m39
CGCATGCAAAAGGGCAACCGCTTGCCGGCGCATTCAAACGGCTCGTGAAGTACTACCTGGCCAGAAAGCCCGTCGAGCAGGGTTGTCCCATGGTCGCGCTCGCACAGGACGCGGCACCGCATCGCGCAAGCCCGGCGCTCAGCGACGCGTACCGGGAGGGCGTGGCGCAACTGTTTTCGACCTTCACGGACGTTGCTCACGAAGACGCTTCGTGCTCGCTGTCGGATGACGAGATGACGGTTGCATTTGCCGCAATGGTCGGCGCGAACCTGCTTTCACGCGCCACGGGCGATAAAAAGTGGGCTTCGCGTGTCGAACGGGCGATAGTCGCGCAGTTGCAATGACCTGCTTGCGTTCTGAACTGCTGTCGGTGCAGCGCGTCTCAAGCGCCGGCTCGTCTCGTTTAGCCGTTCAATGCGCGCAAGGACTCGCGGCACAGTGATTGCTCAATTTTTGGTCTGGCACGCGGCAAAAGTTCGCGTCGATATTCCAGTGCAATTTTGGAGGAACAGATCATGAACAAGGCGACCAGTACATTGATCGCGGCTGTCGCCGCACTTGCGCTGTCTGGCGGTGCTTATGCACAGAGAAGTGGCGGCACTAGCAGCGGCGGTACGTCGGGCAGCACGGCCAGCCCTGCAACGAATCAGATGAACGACTCGACGAGCGGCTATGGCACGCCCGGCGGGACCAATGGGGACGCCGGCATCGGCACGGGTTTGCCGAACGCGCAAAAGAATACGGACGACGGCTCGACGCCAGGCACCGCCGTTCCCAAGAGCAACAACACGCTTGCGACCCCAGGTGTGAAGTCACCCGTCGGTAATGGGAGCTAGGCTTAATAACCGGGCGCATGAAAGAAGTCATTGCGATGTGCATGACGATTGCGCGACTGCCAGACGTTAGTGAACGCGATCGTAAAAAGGGAAGGCCGCTGTTTATGGCAGCGGCCTTTTTGTTTCCTGCTGCAACCGACGTCGATCAACAACGGCGAGCCGCACCTGCTAGCCGTTGACCAGCTCCTCATCAGCCGGAAGACTGCGAGCGTCCCTTCTTAATGACTGCGGGGTCGTTCCATAGGCGCGGACAAACACTTCCCGGAGATGACGTCCGTCACGAAATCCGACTTCTCTCGCGATTGTTTCGAGGGAATGACGGCCACGTTCGATCATGTTCCTCGCCGCTTCGAGACGGAGTCGCTCGAGTGCTTTGGCAGGAGATTCACCCGTCTCGGATAGAAAAATGCGCCCGAATTGCCGGGTACTCAAGTGCGCCGCCTTTGCCCAGATCGTCGACGCGCAGTGGCTTGGACAGATTGACACGGGCATATTCCAGTGCCGTTTGAATTCTGTCCGACTTGGGTGCGAGTGCCAGCATCTCCGAATGCTGCGATTGCCCGCCGGAGCGCCTATGGTGCATGACCAGCGCGCGCGCTACCGAGGTCGCGAATTCGGAGCCGTGATCCTTTTCCACCATGCCGAGCGCGAGATCCATCGCCGCCGTTAATCCCGCCGATGTCCATATCGCTCCGTCGACGATAAAAATTCGATCGGCTTCGACCTGCGCAAGTGGGCAGCGTAGCTGCAATGCATCCACATACGCCCAATGAGTGGTCGCGCGTCTTCCGTCGAGAAGACCGGCTTCGCCTAGAACAAATGCACCCGTACAGAGTGCCGCCATACGCCTTGATTGCTGGAACGCATCGCAGATGAATTTGAGCTCTCCGGCCGTTGTCGTCCGGTCGGTCGGGTCGGCCATACCGCTGATCATCCAGGTGTCTTCCCCGGTTGCCGTGCTAGCTGCTTTTGTCATGACGGAAACACCCAGTGACGAGCGCGTTTCTCCACCAGCGAGAGAATAGTTTGTCACGCGATAAATAGGCTCACGCGCCACGATGTTTGCGATCTCGAATACTGCCTGGGTTCCAATGGTCATCACCTGGAAATCAGTCGTCAAAAAGTAACCAACCCGATGCATTATTTATTCACCAGCGGCAATGTCCGAAAAGCTGATTATAAATGTCGTTGGAAAATAACGTGCGTGGGATGGATGATAAGCGCCTATTGGGGTTGGCTATTACGGGTGGCGTTGATGACTTCCATGAACTATTTCAGAGCTTTGATTCTGAATGAGCCGATCGCTAAACGGAAACTCGTGCTTATGTTTGACGTTTTTTTAGCGAGAACGAATCGATTTGGTAATGACCGAAATGATGCATTTGAAATACGGCCCTCTCTGTGAAAATGCAAACCTCGACTCGGACTCCTTTCACACATTCGTCAAACGATGACGATATTGTCGAGCGGGCGCTCCTGCGCCTGCTATCTCCTGGAGAGATGCAAGTTCTGCCGGCTATCGAAACGTCGTTCAGTAAAAAAATGCGGCGGGCGAGCGTGCGGGTTGAACGAAAGTGTCACGAGGCTAAATGGATTCCTTTGCCGGCGCGCATTTTTATTCATGAAATCTTGTCCGCGCATACGGTCAGTGTCAGCTGGAGTGATTCGCAGACAGGGCACTACGCGGAACAGATCTGGCGTTTGGGTCTCGCACGGAGTGATGGCTTCTGCGTTCTTTCCGGTCTGCCCATCGCTGAAGGAGACGGTGTATTCCGGCCTCGACGAAGTGCGACGGATGTTCCGGCAAACTGGAGCCGTATGATCCTTGCATCGGCGGTGCCGATGAAGCCGCAAGTCGCGGCGTCAATGGCGTTGCAATGCGACGTTACAGCAGATGCACGCTAAAGCGATACTCGATTCTCTCTAACGCTTGCCTCATGGCTGCAGCGAGTTGCCGGGGGCCACCGGTTTCGCTTTCGCCGCAACCGACGCTCTTGAGATTGTGAGGCTGACTGTCGCCAGCGCGAGAAAGGCCAGCGAACCGCCAATCACACCGGCGAATCCGAGTGCAGGATAGATCCATCCCGCGACGGCCGAACCAAGACCGATCCCACAGAACACAAACGACGCGGTCAACGCCAGCGCTACGCCGCGCAGTTGCGGCACGAGTTCGACGATGCGTCGTTGCTGGGATGGCCACAGCAGATCGGTCGCGAACGCCCACGCCGTCAGCGCGACGAATAGCCATCGCACGCTCGGCGACGCGAGCCAGAGAAACACGAGGTCCGCCGCCAGCAGCGCGAGGCCGGCCAGCAACATGGTTTCCGCGCTATAGCGTCGTGCCGCGCGCGTCACGAACAGATTGCCCGCGACGCCCGCAACGCCCAGCACGACAAGCGATGTCGACACCGTTCCAGCCCCCGCATGAAAGACGTCGCGGATAATGGGCGCGATGAACGAATAGGTCGCATAGACGCCAGCGGCAATAAAGAACACGACGAGGAGCGCGCTGAGCGTGTCGATGCGCGTCAAGAGCGCGGTGACCGTCGAGAGCTTGACGTGTTCGCCCTCGCTCGAATCGGGGACGGCCCATGCGATGAGCGCCGCCGTCCCGGCGCCTGTCAATCCCACGGCCAGAAACAGGGCGCGCGCGTCCCACGCATGTGCGACCCATGCCGAAAGCGGCATGCCGACAAGGCCCGCGATGCTCAGTCCGAGCAATACGACGGCGATTGCGCTGCCCTGATGGTCACGATCGACGAGGCTCGATCCGAATGCACCGAGTACGGGGCCGATGAAACCGGCGCCTAGCCCCATCAGCACGCGTGAAAGCAGCAGCACAGGATAGTTCGGCGCGGCGGCGAACAGCAGCGCCGCCGCGCTGAAGAGCGCCAACCCGAGCAATACCTGGCGGCGCCGTCGTAAGTGTCCTAAGCCGACTTGCAGCAATGGCGCGGCAAAAGCGAACGTCACGCCGAATACGGAAATCAGGTAGGCACTTTGTGAGTCGGCAAGCCCCCATTGACGCGAGATCGCGTCGAGACTGCCGACGACGGACAGCGCGCCCGTCGCCTGAACGAAGTACGCGAGGCTGAGCGTGCGAAGCGCGCGTCTGGTCGGCGCGGAAAATGGCGTGTGCATGCGGGTGGTTGCTGGGTTCGTGTCGAGCGTCGACACCACGCGGATCGCGGTTTGCGGACCGCAAGCGCGGCCCGAGCCTCAGGCGACGGGAATCGGGTTGTCGCGCAGCGAGAGGTTGAACTGGTCGACAAACGCGTGCTCGTTCGGCCCCGCGTTGTCGCGCAGCGGTTGCGCGACGCCGACGACCACTTCAGTGGTAGCCGTGGCGAGCTTGTCCATCGTCTCTGCGATGAACGCGTCGAGCGGCATCGCGCGCGGGTCACCGCTCTTGTGCACGAGATCGGTATCGACCCAGGGCGGCGCGATTTCGAGCACGCGAACGCTGGTGTCGCGCAGCATGAAACGCTGCGACATCGAATACGAATGCAGTGCGGCCTTCGTCGCCGAGTAGAGCGCAGTGCTTGCAAGCGGGACGTAGGCGAGCACCGAACTGTTGTTGATGATGTACGACTCCCGCTGTTGCTTCAGATGCTCGACGAGTGCCGCGCTCAGCCGTACGGGTCCGAGCAGGTTCGTATTGATCAGGTGGACGGCTTGCGCGTCGTCGAGTGCGCCGCCCGCATCGTCGAACGGCATGATCCCAGCGTTGTTGATGACGACGTTCAGAGCAGGGTACTTCGCGATCAGCTGTCGCGCGACTTGCTGGATCTGTGCGCCGTCGGCGATGTCGAGCTCGATCGTGTCGATGCCCGGATTCGCCTTTGCGACTTCGTCCAGCAATGCCTTGCGGCGCCCCGCGACGATGACCTTGTTGCCGCGCTGATGAAAAGCTTCTGCGAGCGAGCGGCCGATGCCCGAAGTGCCGCCCGTGATGAAGATTGTGTTGCCCGTGAGTTTCACGACTGCTGTTCCTTTGACGATGATTTGCGAGCGGCGTTCAGCGGGGTGCCGCATAGCGCGGCGCGGGCGTATTGGTCGACAACAGGTTCGACATCGCGCGCCGGGCGCCTTCCAAATCGTCCCACTTGCTTGCGTCGTGCAGCGACGGGATCGTCACGAGTTCGCCGCGATCGAACCCAACCAGTGCGGCATCGACCATGTTTTCGGCGGACATCACAATCGCCTTGTCGAGGTTTTCGAGCGGAAGGCCACCCGTCTGCCAGAAGTCGGTGGCCGTCGCGCCGGGCAGCACGGCCTGTACCCGGATGCCCTTGCCGGCGAGTTCGTGATGCAGCGACTGGCTGAACGCGAGCACGAACGCCTTGCTGCCGCCATACACGCCGTTGAGCATTTCCGGTGCGATTGCAACGATCGACGAGATATTGATGACGGCGCCCTTGCCACGCGACAGAAAGCCCGGCACGGCGGCATAGGTGAGCCGCGTCAGGGCCGTCACGTTAAGGTCGATCATGCGCGACATCGCGTCGACGTCGCTGTCCGCAAGCGGCGTATGCGTGCCGACTCCCGCGTTGTTGACCAGCAGCGTGATCGTTGCGTCCTGCTTGAGCTTTGCTTCGACGTTCGCGAGGCCGTCCTTGTCGCCGAGATCGGCGTCGAAGACCTCGACGTTGCGCTGCGTTTCCGTGGTGATGCGGCTGGCAAGCGCGGCGAGGCGTTCGCGGTTGCGCGCCACGAGCACGAGGTCGTAGCCGCGCCGTGCGAGGCGCCCGGCGTAGACGGCACCGATGCCGGACGAAGCACCCGTGATCAGCGCCGTGCCCAGATGTGTTTGAGTCATGCTTTCGCTCCGGACCAGAGAATGATGTGAGCGAATTGTGGCGCAGGCAGCGTGCAGCGCAAACGACGTAGAACGTAGTGTTTTAGGACATCCCGGTCCTCAATCGCCGAGCAGTTCGGCCGACACTTCCTTCAGACATTCCGCAAAGAGCTGTGCTGCGGGCACCGTCACGTCTGCTCGCCAATAGGCGACGACTTCGCCCAGCGGCTCGAGCGGCGCCAGCGGCAGCACCCGCATGGTGCCGCGCAGTGTGTGCTGCCGCGCCACCGATAGGGGGAGTATCGAAACGAACTCGCCGCTTTGCAGCAGCGTGAGATTCAACGCCAGCGAACTCGATTCCACGCTGCCAGCGGCGGGAGCGACACCGTGCTCGTTCAGTGCATCGATCAAGGTGGCGTAGGCGGGCGATCCGTGCAGTGGCGTGATCCACCGGCACGCGTCGAGATCGCGCCAACCGGGTTCACGTTCCGGCGCGCCCAACGGATGCGACGTGCCGGTGACGAACACAAAGGGCTCGCGATACAGCGTTTCCTGCACCAGCGATGCTTGCGTGCTCGTCACCCGGTTGCGGCCAAGCGCGATATCGAGGTCGCCGTCCTCGATCAGCTTGATGAGCCGGTCGAGCGTGCCTTCGACAAACGATAGCGATGCCGCAGGCGCACGTCGCAAGAACAGTTGCACCGCATTGGCGGTCAGCGGTTCGGGAATCGTCGCAACCGCCCCAAGCCGCACATGGCCGCCCGTGCCCGAGGCAAGGGCGCTGACGTCGCGCCGCGCGAGATCGATGTGACGCAGCACCTCGCGTCCGCACGCAACGATCACCTGGCCGATCACCGTGAGTTCGACTGAATTGCCGGTGCGATTGACGACCTGCACGCCAAGCGCGCTTTCGATTTCGGAAATCTGCTTCGAGATCGCCGGTTGCGTGACATGAAAAGCACTCGCGACTCGCGTGACCTGGCCGAGATCAGCGAGGCTCACGAGAATGCGCAACTGCGACAGCTTCAGGCCGCTGCGAAAGAAACGTTCGATCGAGTCACTGGTGGCAGACATCCGCGTTTTCCCTGATCCGGCATAACCATACGGTTATGCGCCACGCCGAAAGAGTGATTTGCGATCGGCCCGTAAGCCCGGCTACGCTTACATGTATGCCGAAACGTCCGTTATCGCATCGGCGGCAAGCATAACAAAAACGAACCGACTGGAGACAACATCATGAGCATGACTTCCTACGGCAAGTCCCCGGGCCATGTGGCGCCCGATAGCCTGGGCGGCACGCGCGACGATGCCGAGGACACGAACGAGGCAAACGCTGCGCTCTACCGCAAGCTCACGCGCCGCATTCTGCCGTTTCTGTTTCTCGCGTTCGTCGTCGCGTACATCGACCGCGTGAACGTCAGCTTCGCCAAGCTGCAGATGCTCGCCGACCTGCATCTCTCCGAAACCGTCTATGGAATCGGCGCGGGCATCTTTTTTCTCGGTTACTTCATCTTCGAGGTGCCGAGCAACCTGATTCTCGACCGTGTCGGCGCGCGCCGCTGGATCGCGCGGATCATGGTGACGTGGGCCATCGTGTCGTGCGCGACGATGTTTGCGCACGACGCAACCTCGTTTTATGTGCTGCGCTTTCTGCTTGGCGTCGCAGAGGCAGGTTTCTTCCCTGGCATCGTGCTGTATCTGTCGAACTGGTTTCCGTCCGCGCGCCGCTCGCAGATCATCGCGCTGTTCATGACGGCCATTCCCGTGTCGGGCGCGATCGGCGGTCCGCTGTCGGGTTGGGTGATGTCGCACTTTGCCGGTGCGTACGGATTGGCCGGCTGGAAGTGGCTGTTCGTCGTCGAGGGCCTGGGTTCGCTCGTAGTTGGAATTGCGGCGTTCTTTCTGCTGTACGACCGCATCGACTCCGTCAAATGGCTCAGCGCCGATGAGAAGGCGCGCCTTGCCGCTGACTTGCGCCGAGATGCCGCCACGCGCGTCGAACATTCCGTGCGAGGCGCATTCGCGAGCGGCCGCGTATGGCTGCTTGGCCTCACGTACTTCTGTATCGCGATGGGCAATTACGGCCTCGCATTCTGGGTGCCGACGATCATCAAGGCGAGTGGCGTCGCGAGTATCGCGAACATCGGCTGGCTGTCGGCGGTGCCTTCGCTGATCAGCGCCGTGGCGATGGTGTTGATCGCGCGGCATGCGGATCGTCGCGGTGAGCGCCGTCGTCATGTTGCCGTGTGCTGCGCGATCGGCGCGCTCGGGCTGCTGGCGTCGGTGCTGTTCGCATCGAACGTCGGTGTTTCGCTCATCGCACTGGTGATCGCGGCCATCGGGATCAATTCGATTGCGCCCGTGTTCTGGGGCATTCCGACTGCCATGATGGGTGGCGCGGGCGCGGCGGCCGCGATTGCGGTCATCAACTGCACGGGCAATCTCGCGGGGTTC
>BBSL01000174.1 GCA_001319865.1 Burkholderia sp. E7m39
AGAGCGGGCAGACTTCGCCCGCCGCCTGATCGCATACGGTGATGACGAAGTCGATCTGCGGCGCGCCGGGTGCGCCGAACTCGTTCCAACTCTTGCTGCGCATGCGTGCGGTGTCGTAACCCAAGGCCTCGCATAGCTCGATTGCGAACGGATTGACCTCGCCGGACGGATGGCTTCCCGCGCTGTACGCCTGAAACTTTCCTTTGCCGAGTACGTTGAACAATGCTTCGGCCATGATGCTGCGCGCGCTGTTGCCCGTACAGAGAACGAGTACGGAATACGGTGTGCCGCTCATGTGCGGCGCCTGAATGAAATGGTTGTCTGGGTTGGCGTGCAACAGGCTGCCTGGGAGCCGTTCGTCGTCAATGCCTGAGCCTGAGCCTGAGCCTGAGCCTGAGGCGCCGGGTGATGGGACTGTCCAAAGACAGGTGCCGCTTCGAGCGTCCGGAAGGTTTCCCAGGCCACGCCTTGCGGATCGACAGTCCAAGCCTTGTCAGACTTCGCGTAACAGCATGTCGTGCTGCTCTCGTGCTGTACTGGAATTTCGGCGGCGGCGAAACGGGCGTTCATCTCCGCGAGTTCCACATCGGTTTCGACCTGGATGCCGATGTGGTCGACACCCGGCTTCGCGCCGCGTTGCGAGATCGCGAAGTTCACGGCGGGATCGCTCAACTCCCATTTGCAGTAATCGCTCTTCAGGACCGTCGGCTCGGCGTTGCCGAACAACGCGCGATAGAAGCGGATGCTCTCGGCGAGATTCTCGACCGCGACGTGGATATGCATGCGTTTCATGTCTCGTCTCCGCAGCAGTTTGGAAGATCGCTGGCGGCGCAAGGCGCGCCGGCGCAGCAGTTTTCGGTGAGAAAGCCGATCAGCGACGTCATCGCATCGAAGTTCGCGGTGTAGATGACGAAACGGCCCTCCTGTCGCGGGCTCACCAGTTCGGCGTGTGTGAGGTCTTTGAGGTGGAACGACAGGCTGGAGGGCGAAATCCCCAACTGCTGCGCAATTTCACCCGCGGCGATGCCTTCCGGGCCTGCAACGACGAGCGTGCGGAAGATCGAGAGACGGGATTCGTGAGCCAGCGCACCCAGCACGCGTACGGCGTTGATCGTGTTCATCACGACACTTTACAAGCTTCGATTTGATATTTCAAGAAAAATCGAAATAATGCATGCCCGACGTTTGATTGGCCGTCTACGGAAGGAAGGAGCGTGGATGCATACCATGACGAGTCCGTTCGGGGCACCGCGCGAGCAGTCGATTCATGACGTTGCGTCGAACAAGATCGTCACGCATTAGGACTCGGCGACCAATGGGCTTGGCGCGCAACGCTCGCCCATCGGCGAGGTCTCTGCCGGCTGCTCGATTCGCCGCACGCTGACGCTCACGTCCATGCCGATGAAGTCTTGCGCGGCGCCGAACCAAGAGCCCGACACGGGCGCGGCCTGCTCGGGTTTTCGCGTAAATGCCACCCGGATCAGGTCCGTGCCGCCGACGAGCGAGTTGGTCGGGTCGTACGGCACCCAGCCAGCGCCCGGCAAGAAGACATGCAGCCACGCGTGGGTCGCGCCCGCGCCGACCACGAGCGGCTCGTCGCGGCTTTCGATCTGTTTCGCGCCCTGCTGCAGTCCCGTGTTGCGGACGGGCGGCGGGGCCGGCGTGTCGAGCGCCTGGTCGTACAGATACCCTGACACGAAGCGCGCGGCCAATCCCAGTCCCCGCACGGCCTCCATCATCAGCAGCGCGAAATCACGGCAGGTGCCGCTGCGCCGGTTCAACGTCTCGGACGGCGGCTGGGTGCCCATGGCGTCACGCGACTGGTACTCGAAGTCGCTGCGGATAGCGGCGTTCATATTGGCCAGGATGTCACGTGTGTGCGTGGTGCCGCGCCGGGGAAGAAACTGCCCTACCCAATCATGCAGCATGGGCTGATCGTCTGGATATTGTGGCGGCAGGAAGGGGGTCAGATCGAGCCGATCGTCGACGGTGTACTGAAACGGATAGTTCTCGGCTTCGGGCGCCACTGGCAACTCCAGATTCCTGACGCCGAAGTGCTCGATTACGAAGTGCGCGCGAAGCTCCAGCGTGTCGGCGGGCACTCGCGGTTCGACGATCGCAACCGAATTGGAAAACACGTCCTGCATCCAGTACTGGATGCTGTGCGGTGACGCGGCCAGCGTGGCCGACAGCACGCGGATGTCATGCGCGGCGCGTGGCCGGAACATCACGCGATGCGGGGAGAACTCCACCGGACGATGGTAGCGATAAGTGGTGACGTGCTCGACTTCGAGAAAGACGGACATGTGCGACCTCGTGGCGTTCTTTATGGCGGATGCGACGAATTGTGCGACGCACGTCCAGTCGAATCGACGATGCCATCCCGCTGGCAACGTTGACTGCTCGCGGCTTGCCTATTCTGTAGCAGCTACAAACATTGGTACTCGCGGCCAGAATCGGGCTGATGACCTTGCCGATCGGGCTGTTTCTACCAATCAGCCTAGACGATGGACGAAAGGCTTTCCAGCGGCACGGCGGATCGCACTTCTCGTGAGCCGTAAAGGTGACGTAGCGCGGTGCGCGGGCCAGCGGTTCAAAGAACTGTTTATGGAGCTTTATGAAACCGGGTGCTAACGCGAGTGCATTCCGTCATGGAGATTCGGCCTTATTTGAGAATGTTGTGAAGTCCTTTTATATAGCTTCAAAGCTCCGAGACGTACCTATGCTCGGGCACGACGAGCCGCCAGTGCGTAGTCGACAAAACGCCGTGTCATACACACACCATTGTCAGGCAAACTGAAGGAGGCTATGACCGGCGGGAGCGCTGCTCGAATACATCGACAAAGATCCCCATAAGGCCGACTGTTCCAGCCTCGCGATCATAAGAAGCACTTAGTGCATGCACCGTACGAAAGCCAATACTTCATGCGCTCTACGGCGTTCCATACGCGAATGTTCGATATAGCGCAACACGATCCTCCTTTCATAAGCGTGCCACTGCGCTGAACACCCGCTTTCCTTTTCTTGACATTGCACTTGTCGGCTTCTAGATCGAATCAAAACAAGTACCACGGCAGTTTGATTCCCTTACATCTCTTTCATACGGACCGCGCAGACAGGGCGCGCGTGCCGGCGTGTCCCGCATTGCCTTGAAACTTTCACTACGGCACCGAGAATCACAGCACGGATCGTTTCCTTTTAGCACTGAATGGCTATTAATAATTAGGAAACCGATATAAAGGAGATTTCTCATGAAGATGAAACATCGCCTTGCCGCGATGGCGGGTCTCGCTTTGTGTGCGATTTCATCGATGTCGCTGGCAGGCCATGGCGATGGCTATGGCGACGACGATATCTACATCGGCGAAACCTCCAACGACACCATACAGCGGTGCGATATAGAGCGCGGCAACTGCCAGACGCTCGTGCAATCGCAAGCAGGCGGATTGCGCGGGCCGCGCGGCATGTTTTTCAGCGGCAGCAGGTTGTGGGTCGTGAATCAGAACGTCAATCAGCCCGCGAGCGGCGAAGTGCTGAGCTTTAACGGCCGAACCGGAGAACTCGCCGGCAAGATCGTTTCCAGCAGTGACCCGAACCCGCCCTTCGCGCCGCGCGGGATGGTGCGCGGCGGGCCGGGCAACAGTATTTACGTCGCCGAATTCGGCCTGGAGACGGGCCCATGCGCCGATGGCCATATCCGCAAATACGACGGACGTACACACGCGTGGCTGCGCGACCTGAGCATCGAGGGGTTCGTGGCGGACGGCAAGCCGGGCTTTCATCCACGCGGGCTCGTGTTTGGACCGGATGGTTATCTCTATGTCACGGCGTTCGGCTGTCCGACCAGCGTCGGCGCCGAATACGACCCGGAAGCCGGCTATGTACTGCGCTTCGATCCTCGCACGGATAAGTTCGACAAGCGGATCGTGTCGAACCTGAAAGGCGCTCCGCTGCTGCATCGTCCAGAAGGCATCATGTTCGATCGCAAGGGCAATCTGTGGGTCACGAGCTTTCGCAAGAACAGTGGCGACAAGACGCAACTGGACGGGCTTCTCAAAATCGATGTCAGCCACGAGACGCAGAGCGGTTTCATTCCACTGGGACGCTCCGAATATGACGATCTGATGCACTACCGCACGTCGGCGCAAGTGATCGTGCAGGGACCCGACGGCGACATCTTCGCGCCGATCGCACGCGGCCCGACTGTGCAGACTCCCGGCGGCTACACCATCTCGCCGGTGCAGGGGCAAGGTGAACTCTGGCGTTGCAGTCCCGAGTCGGGCCGCTGCCGCACAGTCGCGAGAGGCGGTGCGCTGACCAATCCCTGGTACGCGATCTTCCGGTTCAGCGACCCGGCCACGCTTGAATACACGGACGATTGACGTTGCACGATACCGCTTGCTACGCGAGGAATACCCGCGTGCCCAACCATTCAGATAGATACGGCCGGCCAGCTGCTCGATGAGCTGGGCCGGCCACCCGTCAACGTTCCCCTAAAACAGAAAGTATCGAATGCACACCGGCGGAGATATTGTCGGGACGCCACGTTGCGGCAATCTCGAGTTCGAGGTGTTGGGAATCGTTATCGAGTTCTTTGTACACGACGCCCGGGTGCGGACTGTTTCGCACCTGTGCGGGCAGTAACGCCACACCCATCCCCGCGGCGACGAGGCTTACCATGCTCGCCATCTGCCATGCCTCGTGGGCGATTCGCGGGCTGAACCCTGCTTCGTCGCACGCCATCAGAAACTTCGCGTGAAGGCTCGGGCTCTTGTCCGCCGGGAAAATCATGAAAGGCGCTTCCGACAGATCCTCCAGCCGCAATGAACGGGATGCAGCAAGCCGATGATCGCGCGGCAGCACGGCGATAAAGCGCTTCACCGCGATAGTGCGCATATTGAGGTCAGCCGCGTTGCTAATCGGCACGCGGACGATGCCAAGGTCGATCTTGGCGGCGTGAAGGCTCTCGATATGTTCCACCGACTTCTGTTCGCGCAGATCAACGTGAATGGCCGGAAAACGTCTCCCGAACTCACGCAGGATTCGAGGCAGTAACTCGTAGCTCACCGACCCCATAAAACCAACCGAAATCTTGCCTGTGAGCCCTTCGCTCGCACGGCGCGCCATATCGATCGCTCGCTGTCCGTGCGCGATCAACTCCCGAGCTTCTTCCAGGAATGCTCTCCCGGCAGCGGTCAGCGAAACGGAATGCTTAGAGCGCGCGAGAAGCTGCACGCCGACCATTTCCTCAATTGCGTATTCCTGTAGCCAACCGGATCGGCGGCGAAGGCAAGGGCTTCGAATACATCCTGCACCGCATGAATCCCGAGCGCATCCTGATCGCGTCGGAAGCCGTGGGCCTCGGCCGCGCCGCGCTTGAGCGGGCCGCGCACTATGGGAGCGATCGCGTTGTGTTCGACCGCCCGATTGGAAAGAACCAGGGCATTCAGCATCCCCTCGCGCGCTCATGGATCGAACTCGAAGCGGCCAACCTGATGGTGCTCAAGGCCGCGTCGCGATACGACGCTCACAAGAGCTGCGCTGCCGAGGCCAATGCCGGCAAGTTCCTAGCAGGTGAGGCCTGCTTCAATGCTTGCCGGAACGCGATTCTCACGCATGGCGGCATGGGATACGCGAAGGAGTATCACGTCGAGCGCTACATGCGCGAAGCCTGAATTCCGCGCCTTGCGCCCGTCAGCCCGCAACTGATCCTGTGCTTCATTGTCGAGAAGGCATTGGGACTGCCGAAATCGTACTGAGCACGTGTGATGACGTGATTCCGTCACCGACTGCGGCACTGGGCAAATGACAGCGCGCGCACGAACGAACCAGCAGGGCGACTCGTTCGCGTCGTAACGTGAACAGGTGTCGACCCCGTCGCGGAGTATTATTCGCGAGTGACGCACGTGACGCATCGGCGGGGAGCGCATCATGTCAAGCGATTGGAAGTACCGGCTCAAGCTGTTTGTGCAGCGTTTCTGGCAACCTACCAGCGCGTGCATGACCTGCATGCCGGGAAGCTGGGGCAACATCCTGAGCGTCGTACACTGGACGATCGCGCTCCAGACAGGATTGTTCACGGGTCTCCTGGCGGTACTGTTGACGTTCACGCCGGCTGTGAAACTCTACGAACATCGCTATGGCAATGCACTGATCGTCGGCTGTCTGACGGCCTTGGGCGACGCTTACTCGCATCCCAGCCACTATCGCTTTCCGTTTGTCGAGCACGTCGCGACGGGTGTCGTTTCCGGCCTGTTGGCGCTGGCCGCCTCCTATCTCTTCGCAGACCGCGCACGGCGAATTCGCGCGGTCTGGGCGCGGGTCTTCGGATAGTGGTTTGTCGAGTGCGATCGCTAAATGATTGGCATTGCTTAAGTAGTTTATGCGGCGTCGTGCATTCAAAGGCGCGGCCTGAATGCTTTCGTCATACGTTCGGTATCCGATGCAGAAGGCCGTCGATCCCCGCGCCACGGGATTAACCATTAGGGCCTTTCACGTATGGGCCAATGTCTCACAACGTGATGTACCGCCGGAACCTCTGCTCATGCGAGCTGTCAATACATGATATTGCCCTTTTTAGGGGGTTCAGATGGCTGCCACGCAAACAGGGGCCATGCCCCTTTCCGATGAAGACTACCGGCGTCATCTGCGCCGTGCAGTCGTTGCCAGCACGATCGGCACGACGATCGAGTGGTACGACTTCTTCCTTTACAGCATCGTCACGGGTCTGGTGTTCGCCAAGCTGTATTTCCCGCAATCGGACCCGCTTGTTGGCACGCTCCAGGCTTTCCTGATCTATGCCGTCGGTTTTCTCGCAAGACCGGTCGGAGCGGCCATTTTCGGCCACTATGGCGACAGGATCGGACGCAAGGCGACGCTTATCATCACGTTGCTGCTGATGGGATTTGCCACGTTCGCCGTGGCCTTCGTTCCCACCTATGCAAGCATCGGCATCTGGGGCGCCATCTTACTGACCGTGCTGCGTTTTATTCAGGGCGTGGGTGTGGGCGGTGAATGGGGCGGTTCTGTTTTGATGTCGATGGAATGGGCGCGCACGAACGCGCATCGCGGCTTCGTCGCGTCGTGGCCGCAATTTGGCGTGCCGGCCGGTCTGTTCATCGCCAACCTCGCCGTGCTCGCCATGAGCGAACTGTCCGGCAGCGCTTTCCTCACGTGGGGTTGGCGCGTTCCGTTTTTCCTTAGCATCGTGCTCGTCGCCATCGGTCTATATATCCGCTTGAACATTCTCGAGACGCCGATATTCGCGAAGCTGTTGGCTGAGCATCGCATCGAAAAGGCGCCGATGCTCGAAGTGCTGCGCCGACAGCCGAAAGATATTCTTCTGTCGGCCTTTGCGCGCATGGCGGAACAGGCGCCGTTCTATATCTACACGGCGTTTGTTTTCACGTATGGCGTGACGACACTGGGCGTGACGCGTGACCTGCTGCTCACGGCGGTGCTGGCGGCGTCAGTGCTGGAATTTTTCACGATTCCGTTCTTTGGGCACGTGTCGGACCTGATCGGACGGCGGCGGATGTACATGATCGGCGCCGCCACGGTAGGCATTTTTGGCTTCGTCTACTTTGCAATGATCGACACCCGCAGTTCGATGTGGATCTTCGTGGCCATCGTTCTTTCGCTGGTGCCTCATTCGATGATGTATGGCCCTCAGGCCGCGCTGATTGCGGAGTCGTTCACGGGACGGCTGCGCTATAGCGGGGCGTCGCTTGGCTATCAGCTGGCTTCTGTAATCGCCGGTGGCCCGGCGCCGCTGATCGCGACTGCGCTCTTCGCGTATTACCACTCTGGCTACGCGATCGCCGGCTACGTTCTGCTGTGCGCGGTGCTCAGCCTGTTTGCGGCCTGGCGTCTTGGCGACTACACGAACAAGGACATCTCGCGCGAATACGACGAAGCGCATCCGTTAGCCGACAACGGACACGCACGACCGGCTCATTGACCGCAAATACGATTCGCGCCGGCGCAATCGCGGCGCGAATCATCCATCGCGCTCAGCTCCCCTGGTAAATGTCGCACGACAATCCGACCACACATGGCGCGCCGTTTCTCGCTCGCCCGCTTCCGCTCGATCCACCGGGCTGCGGTCCCGTCGAATCATACTCGTAGCGGTTCATCGAACCGGCAGGTTGCGTCATTTGCGGTTGCGCCGTCATAGAGCTTTGAGGCATCGCCTGATCGGCATTTCCCGAAGGCTGCATTGTCTGTGAATAAGCAACACTCGAGGCGGCGGATAAGGCGGTTACAGCCAGTAATACAGAAAAATGGAGTCTCATTTTGTCACCCGCATTAAAGAATTCAATGACTGGCCACGGAAATAAGGATGCCAAACCAACTAATCGAGCAGCATGTGTTGGACAAAATACGCCAAGAAAAACTGCTTCTTGCGAGTTTGGTTACTGTGTGCCGATAGCAGGAAAAGAGTCCTGTCGCGGCGGGGCTCTCAATGGACCGCCCCAAGCGACGCGCCACAAGCACGATGAAAGGCGGCGCGCGCATCGATAGAAAATCCAGCTGCTTTTCTGAAAGTCACTCCCGATGCAGACCAGAAATCTTGGCGTCGTTCGGGGAGGCACTTGCGTTCTTTATAGACCCGTCGGCATCGGAAATCCAGCGTAAAGGGAGACAGTACGCTCTTTAAACGCAGCGTTAAACATGAGCGTTGCAATGTTTTTGACAACCGTACAGCCGCCTTTCACGCATGACAGTCCGTAAGAAAGGGAACACAAAAACGCGGTATCGCAGGTTACGGTGCGTGTCGACATGCGATTTCCCGCTTCCTCGATCGTCTTTGATTCACGGATGGCGTCGCGAGCCATAAGCGCCTGCGATCGTATCGAAGTTGAAGGGTTAGATGCCTAGACTTGGGTTGCCAGCGTCGAGCCATGCATCCGTATCACGCGACCCTGGCATCCAGAAGGAGGTCACCATGAGATCAACTGTTACCGCGATCGCTGCGGCGCTGGCGCTTTCGTTGCCTGTCGCCGCATTCTCCCAAACGGATTCGACAGTCACGCGTGCACAAGTCCGCGCTGAACTGCAGCAGTTGGAGCAGGCGGGCTATGACCCGTCCAGAGGAGAAGATCCGACTTATCCGGTCGACATCCAGGCGGCAGAGGCGCGCGTATGGAGCCAAAAAGGCACAACCGGTTATGGCGGTGTGACGTCGGGCACAGCGGGATCGGGCGCTCGCGCCGTCTCTCACCCCGCCTCGACAGAGGACATGAAGCAGCTTTATTTCGGCGGTGAATAGCAGCCGCTTTCATTTCCTGGTGGGTGCTTCGAGGAAATCGGCTAAGACTTTTCGCCATCTGCTTATCTCATTGCCGCGCGAACTGTGCGTCGCAGGGCCGTAACGCTGCGACGCACAGCAGCATCTGCTATTCCCGAAGCCGGAACTCACCACGCATTGGAAACTGACCGCTGATTACGCGCCACGGCCGCCGCAAACGTCCCGATTTCGGCGTCACGCCGCTGCAATTCGCATCCTTCTTGCTTGCTCTGCGCTGTAGCCGTATGCAGTCGACGGCAAATTGGCCGCGCGGGCGCTTTCGCTGCGGCGGACAAGGAGGAGCGATCATGCATGCGAGCGCGAAAAGAGTAGGCGTTGCAATTTTCGCCGTGGTAATTGCATTGCTTGCGGCGTGCGGCGGGGGCGGGAGCAGCGGTGGCGGCTCGCAGACTCCGACAGGCGGCATCCAGCTGCAAACCGTTTCGTTCGGCGACAGCCTGTCGGACGTCGGAACCTTCGCACCGATTGCCCGCGCGGTCGGCGGAGGGCGTTTCACTACAAATCCCGGACAGGTGTGGACTCAGCTTGTCGCGCAATACTACGGTGACACGCTACGCCCGGCATTCACGATTGGCTTCGATCATCAATTGAGTGCGCAGGGCGGCTTTGGCTATGCCGAAGGCGGCTCGACAGTCGCCACACCGGCCAACCTGAACAACTTCCTGACCGACGTGATCGGCAATGTCGAAATGCCCGTCAATCAGCAGGTGGCGAGTTATCTGAAGGCGCACGGAGGCTTCAACGCGGGTCAACTCGTGCTCGTGTGGGCCGGTTCGAACGACGTGCTTCGCGCAGGTCCGCTGCCTGGCGCGGCGCCGACGGTGCAGGCTGCCGCGACCACGCTGGCACAACTTGTCGGGCAGATCGTCCAGAACGGCGCCACGCATGTTGTGGTCGTCAACCTTCCGAACATCGGACTGTCGCCCAAAGGGCTTGCCTCCGCCGACGGCGGGGCGAACTTCACACAGTTGTCGCAACTGTTCAACGACACCCTGAACGCCGCGCTGCAAAGCAATGGATTGCAGGGGAAGATCATTCAGGTGGACGCCTACAGCTGGATAAACCAGATTTTCGCGAACTTCCAGGCCAACGGATTCACCGTGTCCAATACGCGCCAGGCCTGCGATCCATCGAGAACGCCGAATGACACGGCATTGCTATGTTCGCCGGCTACTTACACCGCGCCCAATGCCGACCAGACCTATATGTTTGCCGACGACCTGCATCCGACCACGCGTATGCATCAACTTTTCGCGCAATTCGTTGAACGGCAGATCGCGGGCACGGGGCTTGGTCACTAGGCGGCGCAACTGTGTCGCCGACGTTTCCGTCTGCGCTTCATGACGCGACCCTCAATGCGCTCCGGCGGCGCGCATGGCCCGGTATTCGCGCCGCACGATGTCCATGAGTTCCGACACGGACGTGAGCGCGCTTTTTTGTTCGTAGGTCACGCGGCCCCGCTGCATCAGCATGATGCGATCGGCGATATCGAGCGTCTGCGCGTAGTTGTGCATGATCATGATGATCGACAGGCCGCCTTTTTCCTTCAGGCGCATCAGAAGATCGATGATGAGTCCCGCCTCGCGTGCGCCCATCGCGGCGAGCGGCTCGTCGAGCAACAGAATCTTCGCGTTGGAATGCACGGCGCGCGCCACCGCGATGGCCTGGCGCTGGCCGCCCGAAAGGCGCTCCACGGGCAATTCCACGGAAGGCACATGTACGCCGATATCGTCCAGACACTGCGCAGCGCGTTCGCGCATCTGCTTGTGATCGAGCAGCCTGAACGGCCCGCGCCGCACGATCTCACGGTTCAGGAACATGTTGTGGTAAATGCTCAGCGAATTCGCGAGCGCGAGATCCTGATACACGCATTCGATGCCGAGTGAGCGCGCGTGATCGACCGAGCGAAGCAGCGTCTCCTGGCCGTCGATGTAAAGCGTGCCGCCCGTTGGCTGGTGAAAGCCGGTGAGAATCTTGACGAGCGTCGACTTGCCCGCGCCGTTGTCACCGAGGATGCCGAGGATTTCGCCCTTGCCGAGCGTGAGCGAAACGCCGTCGAGCGCGGTCACGGCGCCGAATCGTTTGACGAGGCTGTCGCCGCGCAGCGCCAGCGGCAAGTCGGGCGTTGCGTTCGGTGTGGTATTCGCGCTGGGAGAGGCTGTCTGCCGTTCGTCCATTAACGTCCTGCCTTGCGGCGAATGCGCCCGATGTGAATGTTGAAGATCATCGCCGCCAGAATCGCGCCACCGAGAATGATATTGAACGTGAACGCGTTGATGCCGATGAGCGTGAAGCCGTCGTTGAGGATGCCGAGCACCGCCGCGCCGATCAGCCCGCCCACGATCGTGCCCGAGCCGCCCGTGAGCGGCGTGCCGCCGATCACAGCGGCGGCCACGGCAAGAAACATGATCTGATTGCCGCCCGCCTGCGGATCGATCGACGTAATGCGAAAGGCTTCGAGCATCCCGGTGAAGCCCGCGAGCACCGCGGCAAGGATGAAGTTGCCAAGGCGCAGCCGGTTCACATGAATGCCGGCCTCGCTCGCGCCGAGCGGATTCGCGCCCGCGGCCTGCGTATGCAGGCCCCAGCGCGTATGCCGCAGCAGCACGTGCATGGCGAAGGCGATCGCCACGGTCCAGATGATCTCGCTATAGCCCCACGCGCCCATGACGGCCGAAAACGCGGGCGTCCCCGGCGCGGGCGCGGGCGTGCCGCGCGAGACCGTGAGCGTGATGCCGTTGATCAGAAACAGCGTGCCGAGCGTGGTGACGAACGAGGGCAGCCGCAGCCACACCGTCACGGCGCCGTTCACGAAGCCGACGAGCGCCGCGGCCACGAGTCCCGCGATCACCGCCAGCCACATCGGCGCGCCTGCGTCGTTCGCGAACACCATCATGAACGGCGCGAACGCGAACACCATGCCTGCGGACAGGTCGATGTCGCCGCCGATCATCAACATGATTTCGCCGAACGCGATGATCGCAACGGGCGCGATGAACTGCGAAAGGTTGACGAGGCTCGCGTTGGTGAGCAGGAAATCGTGGTTCGCGAACTCGAAGTAGGCGGCCAGCAGCACGGCCACCAGCAGGATGCGCAATTCGGCCGCCCAGTGCGATGCGAATGAAACGCCCGCGCGCCGGGGCGCGCGGGTCGCTTCTAGCTTGCTGGTTTCGTCCACTGTATTCATCACGACTTGATTGCGCCGTTCATCGGAACGATTTGCGGCTTGGTGGTCTTGCCTTCATAGCGCGTCGACGTGTTCAGGTATGGGTCGACGGTGTCCTTCGTCACGAATTTCAGGCCGGTATTGATGTCTGCCGGCCCGACCAGTCCGCCTGAGGCGAGGAACACGAACGCCTCCATCACCGTGTAGAAGCCCTGTACGTAAGGCTGCTGGTCGATGGTGAAGTCGAGAAAGCCCTCGTGGATCAGCTGAATGGTCGTCGGCAGCAGGTCGAAGCCGCCGCCGTGCACGCCTTTCGACGGCAGGTTCGATTCCTTCATCACCTGCGCGACGCCCTGCGTGCTGCCCGCATCGACGGCGAACATGCCTTTCAGATCCTGGTGGCCCAGATAGAACGACTTGATCTTCGATAGCTCTTCGTTGACCGTCGCGCCCGTGGCGACCGTCTGGATGTCGATCTTCTTGCCGGACTTCTTGATGGCGTCGCTCGCACCGTCCAGACGCGGCTGGATATTGAGCTGTCCCGGCGTCGCGATGAACAGCGCGACCATGCCGCTGTCGATCAGGCTCACGATGCGCTCGCCCATCTGGTAGCCGGACAGATACAGATCCTGGCCGATGTAGGCGAGGCGCGGATTCTTCTTGCCGCGCGGCGCGTCGGCGTTATAGGCGAACACGGGAATCCCTGCGTCGAGCGCGGCCTGGATCGGCTTGTCGAAGGCGCCCGGATCGACGATGGGCACAGCGATGGCGTCGGCCTTTGCGGCAATCGCGGAGTTCACGGCGCGGACCATCTCGCCCGCGTCGGACGTTGCCGAGCCCGTCCACTGGTAGTCCATGCCGAGCAGCGAGCATGCATCCTGAATACCGTACTGCGTGGGTACGAAGAACGGATTGGTGGTGACGTGATTGACGAACACGACCTTCCACTTCTTGTGCGACGGAAAAGCCGCCTCCGCTGCCTGCGCGGTGCCGATCAGCCCGCCCGCGCCGGTGAGCGCGCCCATCAGCGAAAGCGCTGCGCCTAGTCCTGTGCCCTGCATCAGCCCCCGCCGCGCCGCGCTGAAACCGGTGCGGTTGTTTTCCTGGTCGTCATCGCGTTGCTGTGCCATCTCTTCCTCCGTTTCTCTTCTTCGTTGGTCGATGTGGTCGACTTTGCGTCGATCGCGTGCAGATGCTTGGCGGCACCGGGAGTGCGCTGGGCAGCGCGGGAATGTGGAGGGAAGACGTCGACCCCAATCCAGACGCGCTCGATGTGCGCCCTGCGATACCGCAAAAATGTTAGTGCAACGCGGTTGCACCATCTAGCCCATGTATACCCGTTACTAGTCCGGCTATTGGAAGGTGACGTCATGGAATCGAAAACGCCGGCTCGCGGGCGAACGCACCGCGCGTCTGGGCAGCGCGCCTCGCCGCATTACGACCGCCTCAAGGTAGTCGGCGCCATCTTCGCGAGGTCGATGGTGCCCGCGCCGGGCGCCGTCGCCGGCTTGTCGGCGTGTTTCGCCGCGCTCGCGCCGAGGCCCGTGCCGCCCGATCTGCGCCGCGCCGCATGCCGCTCGATCATGCGCTGGAGCAGACAGAACGCGCACAACAGCGCGCCGATCACGATACGCGTCCACCACGAACTGAGCGTGCCGTCGAAGGTGATCAGTGTCTGGATCGTGCCGAGGATGCCGACGCCGAACACCGAGCCGATGACGTAACCGACGCCGCCCGTGAGCAGCGTCCCGCCGATCACGGTCGCCGCGATGGCATCGAGCTCCATGCCTTGCGCCTGCAGGCCGTAGCCGGAGAGCACGTACAGTGTGAAGACGAAACCGCCGAGCGCCGAGCAGAAGCCGCTGACGGCATACACGCCGATGCGCGTGCGGGCAACGGGCAAGCCCATCAGCAGCGCCGAACGTTCGTTGCCGCCGAGCGCATAGACATTGCGGCCAAAGCGCGTGAAGTGCGCGACATAGATGGCCACGGCAAGCGTCAGCAACGCGATCAGCGCGCCCGATGTCAGCGAGGCGCCGCCGATCGGCACGCTGAAGCCTGCCATCGCGTGAAAGGTCGATTCGTTGATCGTAATCGACTGCGTGGTGATCAGAAAGCAGGCGCCGCGCGCGAGGAACATGCCCGCCAGCGTCACGATGAACGGTTGCAAGCGGAAGAAGTGGATCAACGCGCCCATCGCCGCGCCGTAGAGCGCGCCGAACGCGAGCACGAGCGGCGCGATGACCCAGACGGGCCAGTGCAGGCGTTCGGCGCCGATCGCGCAGAGGATCGTCGTGAGCGCGACGACGGAGCCGACGGACAGATCGATGCCGCCCGACACGATCACGAGCGTCATGCCGACCGCGACGATCAGCAAAAACGCGTTGTCGACGAGCAGGCCAAGCAGCACCTGAAGCGAGAAGAAGCCTGTGTACATCACCGAGCCGAAGCCGAACAGCACGGCGAACAGCACGATGGTCACCACGATGGGCAGCGTGCGCGGATCGAGCAGCCGGCCGAGCATATTGTTCATTCTGGAGTCCCGGTAAGCGGCCGCGCCTTGACGAACGCAAAGGCGCGCAACAGATGACGCGCGAGCATCGCGCGCGCGACGCCCGACTGGATCACGCTCACGAACAGCACGACGATGGCTTTCACGACGAGCGTCGCTTCGGGTGGCACGCCGATCGAGTAGGTCGTGTAGGTGAGCGTCTGGATGATGAGGGCGCCGAGCACGGTGCCCGCCAGGCTGAAGCGTCCGCCGAGCAGCGAGGTGCCACCGAGCGTCACGGCCAGTATCGCGTCGAGTTCGAGCAGCAGGCCCGCGTTGTTGCCGTCCGCGCTGCGCACGTTCGAGCTGGTGAGAATGCCGGCAACCGCCGCCGTCACTCCGGAGAACACATACACGCTGAACACGATCGCGCCCGAGCGCAAACCCGCGAGCCGCGTCGCAACGGGATTGACGCCGATCGCGCGGATAAAAAGCCCCAGCGCCGTGCGATTGACGAGCAACGCGGTGGCGAGCGTCGCGCCAAGCGCGATCCAGACGGAACACGGCACGGTTGCGAAATAGCCGCCGCCGAACACGAGATAGCCGCGCGCGCCGATCGGAATGATCTGTCCGCCCGTCAGCAGCTGCGCCACGCCGCGGCCCGCCACCATCAGGATCAACGTCGCGATGATCGGCTGCATGCCGACGAACGCCACCAGCATGCCGTTCCAGACTCCCGCCAGCACGCCGACGGCAAGCGCCGCGCCCAGCGCCATGCCGATGCGCGACGGATCGTCAGCCAGCACGACGGCGGCGGCGGCGCCTGCGATCGCTACGATCGCGCCCACTGAAATGTCGATGCCGCGTGTCGCGATCACGAGTGTCATGCCCAACGAGACAATCACGAGCGGCGCGGCACGGTTGAGGATGTCGATGGGTGCGCCGAACAGATGCCCGTCGAGCATCACGATCGACAGGAAGTTCGCGCGGTGTATGACGTCGATGACGAACAGCGCGATCAGCGTCAACGCCGGCCACACGAGCTGATGCCCGAACAATGCCTTGACCCGCTTCATGACTGGTTTCTCTTCGGGGTTCATTGCGGGGTTCATTCGCTTCCTCCCGCGATCAACCGGTACACCTGGTCTTCGGATATCGCGCTGCCCGTCACGTCCGCGATCTTGCGGCGGTCGCGCAGTACCGCGATGCGATGGCTCACACGCACCACCTCGCCCACTTCGGACGAGATGAACAGGATCGCGAGGCCCTTCGCGCACAACGCGAGCACGCGGTCCATGATCTCGAACTTGGCGGCGACGTCGATGCCGCGCGTGGGTTCGTCGAGTATCAGCATCTTCGGTTCCGTGACGAGCCAGCGCGCGAGCACCACTTTCTGCTGGTTGCCGCCCGACAGCAGGCCGATCGGCTGTTCGGCGTCGTGCGCCTTGATGCCGAGCTGCTTGATGTAAGCATCGGCGATCTCGCGCTGCTTCGCGCGGCCAATCGCGCGCAGCCAGCCGCGCCTTGCCTGCAGCGCGAGAATGATGTTTTCGCGGACCGACAGCGCCGCCACGATGCCTTCCTTCTTGCGGTCTTCCGGGCAATAACCGATGCCGTGGCGCACTGCATCGTGCGGCGAACTGAGCTTCACGCTCTTGCCTTCGACGTTCATCGTGCCCGCGTCGGCTTTTTCGACGCCGAACAGCAGGCGCGCCGTCTCCGTGCGTCCCGAGCCGAGCAGGCCCGCGAGGCCGAGGATCTGGCCGGGCTGCACGTCGAGGTCGATGGGATTCATCACGCCGCGTCGCGCGACGCCCTGGATCGACAGAAACGGTTCGCTGCTGGCCTGCTGCTGCGGCGTCTCGGGCGCGCCGCTTTTCAGACGCTCCGTCATCCGGTTGTGGCCGATCATCTTCGCGACGAGCTGCTCGACGGGCAAATCGCGCGCATGATATTCGCCCTCGCGCTCACCGTTGCGCATCACCGTGATGCGGTCGGAGATCGCGTACGTCTGTTCGAGAAAATGCGTGACGAACAGGATCGCGATGCGTGATTGCTTGAGCTGGCGCAGCACGTCGAAGAGCCGTGCGACTTCGCCGTCGTCGAGACTCGAGGTCGGTTCGTCGAGTATCAGCACGCGCGCCTTCACCGAGACAGCACGCGCGATGGCGACCATCTGCTGCACGGCGATGGGATACGCGTCGAGCGATTTGGTGACGTCGAGCGAGACGTTCAGCTCCGCCAGCACGGCATGCGCGCGCGCGTGGATCGCTTTCCAGTCGATCATGCCGCGCCGCATCGGCTGCCGCCCGGCGAAGATGTTCTCCGCGACGGACAGGTTGGGGCACAGATTGATTTCCTGATAGAGCGTCTGAATGCCGGCGGCTTCGGCTTCGAGCGGCGTTGCGAAGCGCACGGGCTCGCCCGCGAGACGAATCTCGCCGGCGTCGTGTTCGTGCACGCCTGTGAGGACGTTGATGAGCGTGGATTTGCCCGCGCCGTTTTGCCCCATCAACGAATGGATTTCGCCCGGAAAGAGACGAAAGTCGACGCCCGAGAGCGCTTTCACGCCCGGAAACGCCTTGCTGATACCGATGGTTTCAAGCAGCGGTTGTGCGGCCATATGCGTGACGTGAGCGTGCCATTGACGTGTCGCGATGACGGTATGAAATCCGGTGCGCCTTCATCACGAAGACGCTCCGGACGCTTGCGGCACGGCCGCCGTTCAGTACTTGCGCTGCGGCAGAATCTGCGCGGCGACGTTCATCGGGAACACGGTCTCGTTGGTCACGATGCGCTTGGGCACCTGCTTGCCCGCGACGACGTCCTTCACGGCCGTCATCAGTTGCGGTCCGAGCAGCGGGCTGCATTCGACGTCGACATTGATCTTGCCGGCGATCATCGCTTCGAAGCCGCCCTTGGTCGCGTCGAACGACACCACGCTCACGTCCTTGCCCGGCTTGATGCCCGCTTCTTCCATCGCCTGGATTGCGCCGAGCGCCATGTCGTCGTTATGCGCGTAGACCACGTTGATCTGCTTGCCGTAGGTCTTCGCGAAAGCCTCCATCACCTGCTTGCCGCCCGCGAGCGTGAAGTCGCCGCTTTGCGACGCGATGATCTTGAACTTCGGATCGTTCTTGATCACTTCGATCAGGCCCGCATGACGGTCGTTCGCCGGTGCGGAGCCGACCGTGCCCTGCAGCTCGGCGATGTTGATCGGACCGGCATCGTTCTTGTAGCGCTCTTCGAGCCAGCGGCCCGCGCGCCGTCCTTCTTCGAGGAAGTCAGAGCCGATCATAGTCACGTAAAGCGACGAGTCTTTCACGTCGATCGAACGGTCCGTGAGAATGACGGGAATCTTGGCGTTTTTCGCTTCCGTCAGAACGGGCTCCCAGCCCGACTCGACGACGGGCGAGAACGCAATTACGTCCACCTTCTGCGCGATGAACGAGCGGATCGCCTTGATCTGGTTTTCCTGCTTCTGCTGCGCGTCCGAGAACTTCAGGTTGATACCGGCATCTTTCGCCGCCGATTTCACTGATACGGTATTTGCCGTGCGCCATGCGCTTTCGGCGCCGACCTGCGAGAAACCCAAGGTGATCTGTTTGTCCCCGGCAAAGCTGTTGATGCTGGCCCCAATGGCGAGCGCGGCTCCGATGAGCCCGACCGCAAGGCGCGTGGCGACTTTCATGTTACGTCTCCGATGTGGTTGTTTTCCCGGCGCAACCCTGCACGTACGCGACGACGGCGCTGACGCGACGGCACAGACTTGCGCCACCTCTAGCTGCTGCAAAAAGGGCAACTGACAATCAATCTGGAAACCATGTTCGGGCGGTTGCTGTCCGGTAATCGCTTCTGACGGACACCCGGCACGCCCGCCTGTCCGGTGTCAAAGTCAAGCAACGGTGTTATCGCGTCTGATTTTTACTTATAGCCAAACTATATGTGCGTTACGCCACGCCTTCGATTAGCGTTTTCCCCACGTTCGAGCAGCGAATCATAATGCTATTCATTGTCGGGTGGCGTTTGAAAGTCCATATTTCTGCACGTTTTAGGCAGATACGAAAAAGCATTAGGAATATTTCATGCCACAGCGTCACGGAAAGTACTCATTCCTGCAATCGGGCGATTGTTCTATATAGTAATACTATCGAGAGCACACGGAT
>BBSL01000175.1 GCA_001319865.1 Burkholderia sp. E7m39
AAATGGAAAGAAACGCAGCAGGCCAATCCCGCCGACGCGAGCGGCTATCGCAACCTCTACATCGACCACGTATTGCAGGCCGATCAGGGCTGCGATTTCGATTTCCTGGTGGGTTGTCGAGGAGCAGAAGTGCCTGCGCATTCGCATTGAATTTGGATTGGGCGTGCGCGCCGCGCTTGCTAGGTCGCGTGGTCCGACTGTGTCCTTTTCAAGGAAAGCATACCGGTCGGCACGATTGTCGTTGAAGAAGGCTTTGACTAGCCAGACGCCGGTTCACTGCATGCTTTGCGACCTTTGTCATGATATGGAAAACATATGGAATGCTTAAGGTCGTCATGCACCTTCTGCACAGGCTTAAGGGCCTGTTATGTAGTGTTTGATTAACGCGACGAGTGCTACGACAATCGTGATGTGATCGTCGCAACACGCGGGAATACAGGAACATCGCCCCCTCCCGCAGATGCACCCACACTCCCGGCTTTGGTAAGAAGCAACCAATGGTTACCATTCGGGGCAAATCGAGGTTCGACCTTTTCCTGTACTCCGGGATTGTTGCATTGGCGTATTACGCCGGCGCAAAGATTGGTCTTGCCTACGCGGTAGTGGGCGGCGCGATCTCGCTGGTATGGCCTTCCAGCGGTATTGCGCTGGTTTTGCTGTTTGTTCTGGGCTTCGCAGCTGCTCCGGGAATTGCCATTGGCTCCTTCCTCGCCAATGTGTCGGGGGGCGTGCCTGTCGCCGTGGCCGCGGTGATCGGCACCGGCTCGATGATTGGCGCGTCGACGGCAGTCGTTTTGTTAAAGCGTGCGACCCGATTCCGGATCACGCTCGACCGCATCAATGACGTAGTGGCCTTAATCGTCCTCGCCGCTGGGATGAGCACGGCAGTCAGTGCTTTCATCGGCACGGCGGCCCTGCTTGGAGGAGGACGGGTGTCGGTCACCGGGTGCGCCGCCGCCTTTGTGAAATGGTGGCTCGGAGACATGATGGGCGTTCTGGTAGTCGCGCCGCCTCTGTTCAGCTTCCTCGCGTATTCAAACCCGATCCACTCCGCCACGCAGACCATCGAGGCGTGCGCACTGACACTTGTCACCTTCTGGGTAAGCTACCTCATTTTCGGCGCCCCGCAACTCGCCGGACACGGCTACTATCCCGCAGCCCTGGCGATTTTCCCGTTCGTCATCTGGGCGGCTCTGCGCTTCGATCACCTGGGCACCAGTATCGCGACCCTGATCGTGTCGGTCGTGGCCGTCTGGGGCACCACTCACGGGACCGGCCCCTTGGCTGCCGAATCTCCCGTCGATAGCCTCGTGAGATGGTGCACGTTCGCGGACGTCGTCGCGGTAACGGGGCTGCTGCTGGTCGCGGCGCGCGATCAGGAGCGGCGCGTCTACAAGCTGCTGCAGGCCGCGCACATCGAACTGGAACGACGCGTCCAGGAGCGAACCGATGACCTGAAGAAGGCGAACAATGAACTGCAGGACGAGATGGCGCGACGCCGTCTGTTGGAAGAGGAACTCATCCAGATCGGCGATCAGCAGCAGAGACTCATCGGCCGGGAACTGCATGACGGACTTGGGCAACACCTGACGAGTCTGGGTCTGTACTGCACCGCCTTGAACCAGAAGCTGCAGACGCAAGGGCACCCAGCCGCCGACGACGCCGCTACTGTCGTGGGACTGGTGAAGCAGGCGTCCGTGATGACCCGCAGGATCGCTCATGGCCTCGACCCGGTCGCGATGGAATACGGCGGCCTTGCAGCCGCACTGCGAGGGCTGGCGGAGACGACTCGCACGCTCAACGGTGTGGATTGTGTGCTGCGGATCGCGCCAGATGTGGACCTGCTGGACCCGCTGATGCAGATCAACCTCTACCGTGCAGCACAGGAAGCCGTTAGCAACGCGTTGAAATATTGCAACGGCCAACGCATCTGGATCGACCTGGAGCAGACTGGCCGTATGCAGACGCTTTCAATCGGCGACGACGGTGTCGGAATCGGCGAGGAAGAAATGGAGCGTGCCGCGGGGCTGGGACTGCACAACCTGCGTCACCGGGCAAGCCTTCTGGGGGGCGCCTGCACCGTGACTCGCAATCACCTGGGTGGCACCACGGTTGCCATCAGCTATCCGGCACCCGAGGGAGGTCCTGGACATGCACGGGAAATCCGCTAGCCCAAGCCGTACGACGCAAATCCTCATCGTGGATGACCACCCCATCATCCGCGAGGGGATGACGCACCTGCTGAATCTGCAGGAGGATCTGCACGTCTGCTGTGCAGCCGGCAGTGCTGAAGAAGCGCTGGCCGCGATGAACCGTCAGCCCGGGATGGGCCGGCCCGAGATGGCCATTGTCGACATCAGTCTGCAATCGGACTCGGGCCTGGAGCTTGTCAAGACGCTGCGTCACCGCTATCCGGATCTGGCAATCCTCGTCCTTAGCATGCATGACGAGAGCCTTTTTGCCGAACGCGCGCTGAGGGCCGGGGCCAACGGATATTTGATGAAACTCGAGGCCACCGAACACGTGATGAGCGCCATCCGCGAAGTGCTGGCGGGCAACATTTACGTAAGCGCTGCCATGCACGAGAAGCTGGCGCGGGCGCTTACGGTGCCCCATAAAAAGCCGGAGGGCCCCATTGGAAGCCTTTCTGAGCGCGAATTCGAAATCCTCCACCTGATTGGACTTGGCTTCAGTACGCGTGAAATCGCAGAGAAGCTTAAGCGTAGCGTGAAGACCATCGAGGCGCACCAGGCCAATATCAAGGAAAAGCTGAATATCCGTAACAGCAAGGAGCTGATGCGGTTCGCCATTCAGTGGATCGAGAGTCAATAGTGGCAGTCCGTCTACAGAATAAGGCGATCCCCGATGGGCTTTTAGATGGACGCCTTATTCATCCGCGCGCGGTCAATGAATATAGTCATGGATGCCGCGTAGGCAACGTCAAAGCATTCTTTGAATGCGACTGGCAGCCGGACTGAAATCGACAGGCCTGTTCCATTGCCCTATACACGGCCCAATCTGATGCACGCAGTGCCGCCGCTATATACACCCTCGCTCCATTGATCGCGTTGCCGGGCTCGACGGATTGCTCGTGTACATCGACATTCCCGCTTACGGCGGATCTTTCGCAAGAGGAACATCCTCAACGGGATATCGCATCAGCTTGTTTAATCATGATGCCTCGGCACCGAGCGGTCCACCGCCGGTGCGTCTGCCGAAACCGCGCGAAGGGTGCAACAGATGGGGGCCCGTCGCGACACGCTGAAGGAGCCATCATGCGCGCTCTCGACATCATGACGACGTCCATCGTTACGGCCACACCAGACATGACGATTTACGACGCTGCAAGGCTATTCGTCGACAAGCACATCAGCGGCATGCCCGTCGTGGACGCGAACGGGAAGGTCGTCGGCATCGTCAGCCAAAGGGATCTGCTGCATCGTGTCGAAAACGGCACCGGTCACGCGACGCGTCCGTGGTTGCTGGAACTGCTGTTGTCATCGCCTCGCGAGCAGGCAGCGAGGTATGTGAAGGAGCACGGTCATGTCGTCGGCGATGTGATGTGCGATCAAGTCATTTCAATTTCGGAGGACATGCCGCTCGATCAGATTGCGGACCTGATGGAGCGCAGGCACCTCAAATTCGTGCCGGTGCTGAAAGACGGCGAGCTGGTCGGAATTGTGAGCCGTTCGAATCTGATCCGCGCGCTGGCGAGCGCCGCGCCAGCCCTCGACCCTATCTCGCACGACGATGCAAGCCTGCGCGATGCAATCGTTCGGCAAATGCAGGGCCAGCGCTGGAGGCTGCCGAAACAGGGTGTGCTAGTGAAGGACGGTGTTGCACACCTTTGGGGCGTGATTGAGTCCGAAGAGGAAAAGCGCGCGATCCACATTGCGGCCGAGGGTGTGCCCGGCGTCAAGCGCGTGGAGTACCACCTTGAGTTTCCGAGCGTGATTCCGACGCTGTAGTTCCACGCGGCGAACAGGTTCGGACGAGGAGCAAGTCAAGCGACGAAGTCCAACGGAGATACTCGTGAGAACGTTGCACTCCCTGATGGCTGGTCTGCTTGGCTGCCTGTTTGCAGTCGCGGCCTATTGCGCTGACATTACGGGAGCCGGCAGCACGTTCGCCGCACCTCTCTACACCCAATGGGCCGCCGATTATCAAAAGTCGGGTGGAAGCAAGGTGACCTATCTCGGCACGGGCCATGGCGAGCAAGCCGCTCGCAGGTTAATGATTTGAGCGGTTCCGTGCGCACGACGAGGGGATAATAGTAGGTATCCTTATCAAATCGATTTTGGATTTTTTGGCGTCTCAGCACAATGCTGAGACAAGCTGACAGCTCGTCGTCGCGCGCTGCCGTTCAGAACGGCAACCGAAAAGCGGCGCCCTCGCGAACGACACTCCACTTCCGCGAAGGCACCGTTATCACGTCGGATCTAGTGACCGCTGTCGGGACTGCATTGTGGCAAATGACCGCATCCCGGACGGGTCAGACTGCCGCTGGCACTCGTGCTTCCGGACATACCGCCGTATCCGGAAGTGTCCGAAGTGGTGCGGTTCGCTGTGCCGGGAGAGGTATTGGTCGACGCCGACACGGATTGAGTATCTTGCTGCCCTGACGTGTCCTGGGCTTGAACGGTGCTCGCTATCGAGAACATGCCCAGGAGCGCTGCAGACATGAGAAACGTCGTCTTCATGGCTTACTCCTTTACGACGAAATCAAATTTCAGTTTTTGCAGCCGCTATGACACAGGCGACGGGCGAAAAGGGACCGACATGCGCATTCGCACAGACGCTGCCGGTGATTTTCACCTGCTGCCGGAACCCGTTATGGGGACGTTATTACTGGCGCTGGATTTCTAGCGGGTTAAGGGAGATGCATGTATCGCGGCAAATTCGCGATTGGCGTTCGAGGACGCAGATGGCACCTCAAGGACTGCCAGAGGGCCGGTAAGCCCGGTACGCGATAAAAGAAGCGCACGTCTTAACGATATATCGTTAGTCGGAAAAGACACTACGCCTTTCGTAATATGGCGTCGCGCCTTTCGTCATATAGCGCCAACGAATGCGTGTCACGACTATGTTTGCGGTGACTTCTTTCACGGCATGCATTGACGGGCATTGCCATTCATGCAGCAAGACATAGCAGCATTTCGCGAAACAAAATGGTCCGCGTTTAAATGTCGATCATGTGTTCTTTGACCCGTGTCGAGCGCGTGCGAAGCTCTGCAAGAAAATGGCTTTCACTCTCTTCCTGGGACGTTTGCAGAAAAGCCCACGTCCTATAGAAAGTCGCGCGAACGTATCGCTCCCGTCAGGGAATGTACTGTTAGTGTCTTCTTTCACCCAACCTATATTAGACGGGGCGAGCCGTCAGGAAGGTCGACTTGATGCCTCCGCCGCGATTCGCCAGTCGTAGATACGTAGCTTGGGCTGATTGATCCATCGCTAGGCCTGGTTAAGGAGGTGGCTATGAATCCGTATCGTTTAGGAATCCTGTTAGCGACATCGGCAGTGATTTCAGTTTGTACCCAGGTTTCATATGCAGCTGGAGGTTGTTCTGCTTCTTCACTAAAGGGAGCTTATTCGTTTAGTGCGCACGGGGAACTGCTGGGCATTCTGGACACGACCGTATCTCCGCCCGCGCTCCACCCGCTGTCCACGCCCATCGTTCTCGACGGCGTCGCGCTACAGAATTTCGATGGTGCGGGAAGCTTTACCAGAACCGACTTCCTGAATACCAATGGCTCGCCCAGAAACGGACAGACTACATTCAATCCGGATCAGCACGGCACTTACACCGTGAATGCCGATTGCACAGGCACCATGCATATCATGTATGACAGTGGGGCCATACTCGATCTGCAAATGGTGCTCGCGGACGGCGCCCAGACAATCAAAGCCATTATCAGCGCCGAGCATGTCCCATCGTTTCCACCGACGTCTGATAGGCAATGCGGCTCCGACGGCTGCTTTATCGGCGTGCAGGTGAGCCTTGATGGGAAAAAGACACGCGACCGGGACCGCGACCATTGAGATTCACTCGACGGTCTACGGCAGCGCGTCGCGGTGACTTTTGTCAGACGAATAGATTTCGCAGGCAGCACCCCAACGCAAGTGTTCTCCGTCACCAATGGCCGTGGCGGTCCCCGCCCCTATGCCAGCCGCCGCCGTGCCCGTTGCCATAGCCGACGGGTGGTGAATACACGACAGGCGGGGGACTGGTCTGATAGACATAGCTACCCGGCGCCCCATAGGCGCCGGGGGGGGCATAGCGGGATTGATAGACGACCGGCGGCGGAGGAGGAGGAATCGGCGTGTAATAACTACCGCCATTCGCTTGAGCCGATGCTGATGCAGGTGCGCAGGCGGCCGCGACGATTGCCAGTAGCGATATTGAGTGCTTCATCATGAGACCTCCCGTCGGTTTGCTCATTCGTCCGACTTTGAAACGGCCATTTGAAGCATAGTCGCTCGACCCATCGGCAAATGAAAACTTCCGTGCTCATGTGTAACGGTCGGTAACGCACTTGAGCCAGTCGTCACTGCTTGTCGGCTTCGGAGGCCGGCCCGTGAAGTGATAGAGAAGTGTTGCCCGTTTCGGCGCTGCCGTGCACGAGCTGGTCGTATTTGTCCTTCGAAATTCCGCGCTCCGCATAAATAAATGCGGCCACTTGCCAGATCGCCTGGTCCGACTGCGTCTTTCCGAACGAAGGCATCGCCGTCATGTTCACGCCATGCTTGATGGTCCAAAACATCAGCGCGGGCTTATTCCGGCGACTCGCAGACAGCAGCGCGGGCGCGGCGGGTTGAATACCCTGTCCGATAGGACTCAATGGCCGGTCGGGCGCGCCGTGGCAAACGGCACAGGTGGCGTCATACATTCGCGCCCCTGAACGAATGTTCTCGAGCGACAGCAAATCGCCAGGCGCGACGTCAGATCCCGCGCGCCGGTGCATTGACGCTTCGTAAGTTCCGTGCAGCAGTTTCGCAACGATCGGGTTGTCTCTCGAACTTGCGGAGACGTCATATGCACCTGAATACATAAAGGCCAAGCCTCCCGCAGCCAGCGAAATAAATACGGCGGCGACGGTGACGACAACCGTCGTAATTCTCGAACGAAGAGACAACATGATGTTTTGTCGCGTAGCACTCGGAAAAGCCTCATTCTGCGTCGCCATGCTTGCTGCGCAGTGACGTACAGATTACCGATTTGTCATCTGGGCCGAAGCGCGCCGCAAACGCTTGATCCGCTCTTTGCGGTCGAATGATCTACCGACTATGTTGATATTAGCCAACACGATCACACGATCTCCTTTCATAAGATCACGCAGACCTTTCGGACGCAGTGAACTAGGCGCTTCCTGCAAATAGCGACGGGTGCCCGGTGTCTGATCGCGGCCAGACAAAACGACCGGTAGAGGATTACCGAATGGGATTACCGAATGGCTGGTGATCTGACGACATGGCTTTCACAGATAGGCCTGGGCGGACACGCCGAGGCTTTTTTGGCGCAAGGCATCGACTGGGACGTGATCGGCGATCTCTCCGAGCACGATCTCAAGGAACTTGGCCTTCCGCTGGGCGACCGCAAGCGTCTGCTGAGGGCGCTCGTCGAGCACGGCGAAGCGGCGGCGGCATCGTGCAAGCGGTCCAATGCGACGCTTGAGACGCCGCCCTGGTCCACGACATCATGCATCGATGCGGAGCGGCGGCAGGTCACCGTCATGTTCGTGGACCTTGTCGGCTCGACGGAACTCACGCGCGGACTCGATCCCGAAGAAATGCGGCGCATCCTCGGCGTCTATCACACGGTATGCGCGGGTGCGATCGAAGCACATGAGGGACACATCGCGCAGTATCTCGGGGACGGGTTGCTCGTCTATTTCGGCTACCCGCAGGCGCACGAAGACGACACAGTACGCGCGGTGCTGGCGGGCCTCGCCATCATTGCCGCCATCGCCCGTGTCAACGAAAACGGCTTGGAAGGGACGGGCCGCGCGCAGCTACGCGTGCGGATCGGCGTCGAAACGGGGTTGGTGGTTGCGGGGGAGATCGGCGCGGGCTCTTCGCTCGATCATCAGGCGATCGTCGGCGAGACGCCCATCGTCGCCGCGCGCCTGCAGGCCGTCGCGCCTTCCGATGCGCTCGTCGTCGGGCCAGCCGCGCATCGGCTCATCAAGGGTGCTTTCGAACTCGAAGAGCTTGGCTGGCGCGAACTGAAGGGCACGCCTGCGCCCGTTCTCGTCCATCGCGTAGTGGCGCAGGAAGACGCCATCGGCCGTTTCGAGATCCGCACCGGCAAGACCGTGATACCGCTTGTCGGGCGCGTGCCCGAGCTCGAGATGATCCGGCAGCGCTGGAAACAGAGCGCCAACGGCGAGATGCGCTGTGTGCTGCTGACGGGCGAACCCGGTATAGGCAAATCGCGCGTATTGCGCGCGCTTCGCGACAGCATGGAGGGCGAAGCGCATGAAGTCATTCAGCTTCACTGTTCTGCCTACCATCGCAACAGCCCGTTCCGGCCCGTCCTTCAGTGGCTGCAGAACGCTTGCGGATTGAACCTCAAGGCCGACGTCGCGCGCGACATCGAGCGTCTCGACGAATGGGTCAGCGCGATGAACGTGGCGCACGACGAAACGATGTCGATTCTCGCGTCGCTGTTGGGCATTCCCACCGGCGACCGGTTTCCTCCACTGGATACATCGTCGCCCATGTTCAAACGTCGCTGCCTCGACGTGATGGTCGCGCTGATCGCGCAATCGGCGCATGCTTGCCCGCTTCTCGTCGTCGTCGAAGATGTTCACTGGATCGACCCGTCGACGCTGGATTTCGTGAAGTCGCTTATCGAGCGGCTTGTCTCGACAAAGCTGATGCTGTTGCTCACGGCGCGTGAGGAGTTCAAGCCGGGCTGGACCTACCCGCAACTCGTCCAGATCAATCTGGACCGGCTTTCGCGCAGCGACTGCTTCGCGATGGTCGAGCGCATGACGCAAGGCACGCGGCTGCCGCGACTCGTCCTCGATGAAATCGTTGCGAAGACGGATGGCGTGCCCCTCTTCGTGGAAGAGCTGACGAAGGCCGTCATGCAGAGTGATCTGCTGCGCGAGGCCGGCGGCTTTCAAGAACTCGACGCGGCCACGCGACGAATCGACATTCCCGACACCCTGCAGGGCTCGCTGCTCGCGCGGCTCGACAGGCTCGAGCCAGCCGTCAAGGAGACGGCGCAGATCGCGTCGACCATCGGGCGCGAGTTTGGTTTGAAACTGCTTTCGCTGATTTCGGAGATTCCCGAACGCGAGTTGCAACGCACACTCGACCGACTCGCCGAGGCCGACATCATCCTGCCCGCGCCGAGCGCGCCCGGCGACGGCGGCGCGTATGTGTTCCGTCACGCGCTGATTCAGGAGATCGCGTATCAGTCGTTGCTGACCACCCGCCGGCGCGAGTTTCACGCGATGATCGCCGGCGCGCTGGAGGCGCATTATCCGGAAGTCGTCGAGCAGCAGCCCGAACTGATCGCGCAGAATCTGACTGCCGCCAGCCAGCCCGAACGTGCGATCGCTTACTGGCAGCGTGCCGGCGAACGGGCACTCACGCGGGCGGCATGCGACGAAGCCATCGCGCATGCCAAACGCGGATTGCAATTGACCGCCAATGTGACCGCCGATTCACACGAGCGCGCGGCGTATGCGCTGCCGCTCCTGCTGATTCGCGGCGAGGCCGAGCAGCGGCTCGCGAGGCGCGAGGCGATGCAGACCTTTCATGAGGCAGCGCAAATCGCGCGCGATGAAAACCTTCCTGGCTATCTGGTCCAGGCGGCGCTGGGTTTCGACCGCGCGGAAACGTTTCTCGAAGGCTCCGGAAGTGCGTCCGTTCCGCTACTCGAAGAAGCACTCGCACTGCTCGGCGCCGAAGAAACGGTCGAGCGCTGCCGGCTGTTGAGCCGTCTCGTGCGCACGCTTCATATGACGGGTGCGCCACACCTGCCGTCGACTTCGCGTCCGAGGCGGTGGCGCTCGCGTCGGCGTCTGAACGATCGTCCAAGCCTTTT
>BBSL01000176.1 GCA_001319865.1 Burkholderia sp. E7m39
TCGCATGCGAGATGATGCACGTCGGCGCGCATCCGCTGCCCGGATACAGGTTCGCGGATCGTCGGGCGGTCCTGACGGAACTCATGCAGATCGCCGATGAGTTGGGCGATGACCACTCCATCGGCCACGCATGCGCCCGATGCCTCACAGGCTACCTCGAAATCGGCGAGTTCGGGCGCTTCGATGCGGCACTCGAACGCTACCGGCAGATCGCCGCGAGCGGCCAGCAGTTCGTGGATCGCTGGTGCATGACGGGCGCGCAGGCCATGCGCGCGATTCTGGTCGGCGATTTTGCGAAGGCGGAATCGAAGGCGATGGAATGTCTCGAACTCGCCGAAAGCATCGGCGAGAAAATCGCGACGGGCGTGTTCGGCATGCAGATGTTTGCAATCCGTCGCGAGCAAGGCCGGCTCGCGGAGATCGCGCCATTACTCAAACGCTTCACCGACGATCACGCCGACGACTCGGTCTGGGGTCCCGGCCTCATGCTGATATGGAGCGACCTGGGTTACGAGGCGCACGCGCGCGGCAGTCTGGAGCGACTGTCGAACATCGAAACGTCGATTCCCGTGGACAGCAAGCGCCTCATCACGCTGACCTACTTCGCGGAAGTGGCCGCGCGACTCGGCGAACGGGAACACGCGGCGCGCATCTACGAGTTGCTGCTTCCGTTTCGCGATCAGGTCGTCACGGTGCCGGCCTTCACGCTGTGCTGCGGCGCGGCGGCGCGCTATCTCGGCATGCTCGCTGGCGCCCTGCACGACTGGAGCGCGGCCGAAGCGCATTTCGACTACGCGCTCAAGATGGACGAGCGCTTGCAGGCCTGGCCATGGCTCGCACATACACGCCACGAATATGCGCTCATGCTCGGCGCTCGCGCTCGCGACGACGACAGAGCCCGCGCGGCACAGCTGCTTGCATCGAGCGCGGCAACGGCAAAGACGCTAGGGATGTATGCGTTGCTCGAGCGCATTTCGTGCGCATCGAGCACACAGGCTACGAAAAACTGATTCATTGAGTACATGCAGTCAGACGGCAGCAATGCGTCCACACCTGAAGGAGAGCAACATGCCACGGTTCATGATCGAACGGAATTTCGCCGAGCAACTTGAAATGACTGCGCAAGGCGCGGAGGGCGTCAGACAGATCAATGATGAGGAAGGTGTTAAGTGGCTGTTCTCGTTCCTCAGCGCCGATAAGCGGAAAACGTATTGCTTATACGAGGCGCCGAATGTCGACGCGATCCTCTCCGCAGCGCGGCGTTTGAGCCTGCCTGCCGATGTGGTGGTCGAAGTCAGCGACCTGCGCCCGGAGATGTTCAGCTAGCGTTGAGGCGCGATGCCGTTTCTGCGCATCGCGCAAGGGTTGTCGACTGCTTCATTGCGGCCTGAGGTGCAGATCATTGCTCACCGACTGCACCCCCGGCACGCCGCGCGTCACGGCAAGCGCTTTCTGAATCTGCGCTTCCGAATCCGCGTAACCCGACAACTGCACGACGCTTCGGTACGTCGCGACGCTCATTGGCAAAGATCTCAATTCCGGGTCCGCGACGAGCGCCTGCTTCACGCGCGCGGCGAGCGCAGCGTCGTCATTGATCTTACCCAGCGTGGTCGCGGCGGGTGTCGCCGTCGACTTGCAACCATTGTTGAACAGGAACGCAGGCAACACGAATGCCGCGACGATCAGCAATCGGCTGTTGATGTATGGCGCGTTTCGCATGTCCGTTACGACATCCTGGTTTCGTGGGAAAGCGGTAATTGGGGTTGTCTCGTCCGCACGCACGCGTGTGAGCGCTTGAGGTCACCATGATAGCGCCGGATAGGGGAACGCACTCGGCGCTTTGTTCCCGGGGCGAGGTGAGTGTGAGTGTCTTTGCCGCGACTGACGGACGGTCACTTGCCTCCATTCACTGTATGTCACAACATGACATACAGTGAATGGAGTATTGCGCACCGTCGTCACTTGCGTTCCCTATTTCTCGATCGGCATCGCCTGGAGCCGCGCTGAACTATCGCGCAGACCTGTCAGGATGCGCGCTGCTACGCGCTCTGGGAATTCACTCGGCAGAGCAGACGAGACTTTCTCGATGACCTCGGGAGTTCTCTCCAGAATGCTGCTGATGAGCGGTTCAGCGGTGGGGCCGTAGTGGCAGAGCTGGGCCGTGAGGTTGAAATGGCTGCGATTGATATCGCGCATCTTGTAGTGTCGACCGCTGGTCCCGCACATTGCCATCGCGAGCTTTGCTTTATGCCATGACCACTGATTGCCCGCATCGCCTTCTACTGGCCAGATTGACATCACGTCGTATAAGGGCGTCATCTCAAAGCGTCCGCCTGCAAGTAACCTGATGCTGAAATTTTTGGCATGACCATCTGGGGCAGCGAGTAACCAGAAAAGGATATGGGCGGACATGAAAGTAGCGAGGTCTTCCGTAGCATTTCTGGAATGCCTGAGTATGTCGGCTATTTGTCGGACGCTGGGTCCCCCTTTTTCTTCGTACTTCAGATGCGGTGCGATTCCAAGTGCCTGGCAAAAATCCTCTTGTGGCAAGCGCAAAAGAGCGCCGTTACGGGGCGAAAACGTGCGGTCGAAGCGCTCGACACATAGCACTTTCTGGCTCCCGAACGTCATGATCTCCGCCTGTGGTACAGGCAACCCATAGGCGTTCAGGATGGCAAGACAAAGCCATTCGTTTTCGACCGACGTATGGAAGTCCACTCGCTTGTTTCCGATCAGGCCGATTGGAAGCTTCAGGATGTGAGTCGTCGGCGTTGCGCCGTGAGGCAGAAACCATTGATTACCTACGCGTAGTAATGCGGTTTTCTCCTGTGCTCCTGCGAGCGAAATCCGAAAGTCGTCCTCGTCATCTGTCGTGACTGGCTCCGAGCCGAGCGTGCGCTGAAGGATTATCTCGATTGCATCGTCTGATAACGGTTTGCCTTCGGCTGCGCGTAACGGCCCTGGATCGTCATCCTCGCCTAGCAATTGCACCGCGCCAACGCAGTCTCGACCAACCGCTTTGAGCAGCTCAAAAGATTCATCAGTTTCGGTTTTAAAGCGGGTGGCGATCCGTTTTCGAATCTCGGGGGCGTCCGGCAGCAGATTGTCGAAATAATTCTGTACACGGACCCCCTTCAGAGGTGCTTCGTCTATCCCGAACGGGAGTGATAGAGAGAGGGGACGGCCGACGGAGGAGCGCGTCCAGGTGGTGGCGTAGCGCAGTTCCATCTCGCCTCTGGCGGGAATGATCCAGGTTCCGACACGTTCGCCGTTTGCCCAGATCGAAAGGGCGCGAGAATGAGATTTGCGTCCCATGTTCACCATTCCGGCTGGGTGGTGCTGAGGCTATCGACCTCGCTTATGTCACGGGATTGAACGCATAGCTCCAGTTCGTAAATCGCAAAGAGTGCGAGCATTTGTTGGAGCGTTATGGTCGCTGTGGCCGTCGTCTCGAGTAAGGACAGGCGGGGCTGTTTGATGCCCATGCGCCGGGCGACTTCAGCCTGGGTAAAGCCCTTTGCCTTTCTGGCCGACAGTAGGATCTCGCTCATTTGTACCGGCGTGCTGACGAGGATCTTCATACGTTATTCCTGTGGTGAATATCCCTAGAATATTCTCTCGAGGAATAAAATGCAAATATTCCTTTGGACAATAAAACGTCAATATTACCGCAGAGAATAAAATGAGCATATTTCTGTAAAGAATATTGCTCGGGTGTTCGTCAGCGTCATCGGGTGAGGCACTGCCGTCGGGGCTGCGGGCGTGGCGCGCACGGGCCCTGCGCGAAAACGCAACTACCCGTCTGCCGCAGCCACGCCAACGCCCACGCCTTCGGCGGCAGAAAAACGCCTGACAAAAAGTGGACAGCGCCTCACCCCGCAGTAGCGGCCCCGCGCGATCACTGCGTCTTCTTCTTTCGCGACGACGCCTTCATCTCGATCACATCCGGCGACCGCTTGCGCTTGCCGGGCACCACGCCCATGCGCGGATCACGTTCGCTCGCCAACGCAACCATCTGCTGCGCGACCGTTTCGAACTCGGGATGGCTTTGCGAAATATAGAGCCACTTGCCGAGCACGGGATGCGGCACGAGCGCGGGAAAGTCATCGAGCAGACCCGCTTGCCTGTCGTGCGACGTGCACACGGCGAGCCCATTCCACGGCTCGTCGCCGGTTGCGACGGCGAGATAAAGGAGTCCGTCGAGATACGCGGCCTGGAAATTGAAGAACCGCTCACGCGAATACTCGGGGTCGCGTTCGAGCGGCTCGAAGATCCACACGAGCGGGTTTTCACGTTTTCGTTTCGGGTTCAGATCGACAGGCTGCATGGACGGACCTTCAGTGAGAGTCCACGGATGATAACCGTCCGCTCGGTTCACGGAACGCGTCGTACGAATCACGAATTGGCCTCGCGTCACGCACATGCGACTTTCACACGGCCTCGCGCGAGAAACAGGTATCGTATCGCCGATGATGCATTGCAACGCATCGCTGGAACGAACGGAACCGACTGTGAAAGGAGCAGCAATGGCAACGAAGATCGAAACGATAGGCATCGTCGGCGCGGGCACGATGGGCAACGGCATCGCGCAGGTATCGGCGGTGGCGGGGCTGAAGGTCGTGCTCATCGACGTGACGGACGCCGCGCTCGAAAAGGGCGTCGCGACGCTGACCGCGAGTCTCGCGAAGCTCGTCGAGAAGGGCAAGATCGAAACCGCGGCGCGCGACGCCGCGCTGACGCGTATCGAGACTTCGACCGACTATCAGCGCCTCGCAGGCGTGGATCTCGTGATCGAAGCCGCGACGGAAAACGCGGAACTGAAAATCCGCATTCTGCGGCAGATCGAATCGGTGGTGAGCGGCGAGGCGATCATCGCATCGAACACGTCGTCGATTTCGATCACGGCGCTGGCCGCGACGCTCGCGAAGCCGGAACGTTTCGTCGGCATGCACTTCTTCAATCCCGTGCCGTTGCTGCCGCTCGTCGAAGTCATTCGCGGCGTGCAGACGAGCGACGATACGGCCGCCACCGTGCGCGAGCTGACCGAGCGTCTCGGCAAGACGCCCGTCAGCGTGAAGAACGCGCCGGGCTTCGTGGTCAACCGTGTTCTCGTGCCGATGATCAACGAGGCGTTCTTCGTGCTGGCGGACGGCATCGCGAGCGCGGAAGAGATCGATGCAGGCATGCGTCTCGGCGCGAATCATCCCATCGGGCCGCTCGCGCTCGCGGACCTCATCGGGCTCGACGTGTGCCTGTCGGTGATGGATGTGTTCCTGAAGGATTTCGGCGACTCGAAGTATCGCGCGTGCCCGCTGTTGCGCGAACTGGTCGCAGCGGGCCGGCTCGGTCGCAAGACTGGGCACGGCGTCTATCGCTACGATCAGAAGCGTTGACCAACGGCGCCAGACGGCTCGCATTGCCCGGTTCAGCCAAGCTCGAACGACGTCACGCCGTACAGCTGCTCAAGCGGTATGTCCGGCGCGTGTTTCGTGTACATGCGCGCTGTTTCGAATACGCTCGTCAGCCGATGCCGTCCAGCAAGCGCAACGGCCGACGCATTGAGTTCGGGCACGTCGAGCGCGACGGTCTCGCCAGCGCAACGGGCGACGAGCGCAGTGAACAGTGCCTCGGCCGTTCGATCGTCGTCGGCGAATAGCGGTCCGATCTTGCGTCCTTCGCGGCATTGTCGAAGGACGCCATAACCGCGCATCTGTCCATCGTCGACGCGCGCGAGCGCGACGGCGCCGGGCTGACCGATCCACGCGCGTAGAAAAGCCTCGCGCGGCGCGGGAAAAAAGCGCCTGTCATAGGCGCTCAACAACTCGAACGGCAACTGGCGCACGTCGATCAGGGCCGCGGCGCTGGCCGCATCGATTTCGGCGATGCCCTGAAACCGTATGTTCCTGTACGCGAGCTGAAATCCGGACTTGCGGTAATTGGGCTGCTGCGCCACCACGCCGTCCAGGCCGATGTTGCTCTCGCCGAGATACGCGATCGCATGCTGCCAGATGCGCCAGCCAAAGCCTTTGCCGCGAAACTCGGGCCGCACGATGTAAAGGCCGATGAAGCCGAAGTGCGCATCGTAGGCGACGGCCGAAATCGAGCCGACAGGTTCGCCGCGCAGTTCCCCCACGAAAAAGCCGCCCGCGTCGGCGCAGCGAAAGCAGTGAGCATCGTGCACGCCCGGGTTCCAGCCTTCGCGCGCCGCCCATTCGATGGCGAGCGGCACGTCGTCGGCTGTCATCGTGCGAACGATGAAGTCGCCTGTGCTTTTCGTCGCTTCGTCCATGACGTCTCCTTCGCAGCGCGTTCATGCAGGCTCCTATCATGCCGCCAAACGCGCGCTCATGCGCAGCCCGTGACGCACGTTGGTGCGATGCGCGTGCGCCAGCGCATTTTTCTGCACCGCATCGCGGCATGAGCGCACCGCCGAAGGGATTATTCAGCAAACGCTAAAGTCGAAAAAAGTCGCGCCGATATGCCGTATTGGCGAGCGGCTTCATCAATGCGCGCGCCCTGTCTTTTTCTCTTTCCTCGACCGGGAGTGCGGTGTGATTCGTTCGATGTCGTACGCGGCGCGCATGCCATGAAGCGCAATCCGTTCTTCCGCCTGCTGGCGCGTTTGCGCGTGGGCCGCAAGCTGCTGCTGATCTACCTGCTGGACCTGAGCGCCGTCGTGTACATCAGCGGCATTCTGATTCACGAGAAGTACATTTCGATCGACTTCTCGAACAAGGAAATCATCGGCAACGCGTATATCGGCACGGTGCGCGACGCGCTGATCGATGTCGCGATGACGGGCGCCGGGCAGCGTCCGCCCGTTGCGCGCCTGAACGATGCGCAGGCGGATCTCGTGAAAACGGAAGCGGAGTTCGGCGCGCATCTGCAAAGCGCCGATCTGAATGCGCGCGTGCGCGCCGCGCTCGGTGTGCTCGCGCGCGAGGCGCAGCCCACGCCAGCCGAAATCAACGAAGCGCTCGATGCGTGCCGAGAACTCGTCACGCGCGTGGGCAATCAGTCGAACCTGATTCTCGACCCCGACCTCGACAGCTACTACGCCATGTCGCTGTCGATCCTGCGCTACCCGGCGCTGCTCGATTCCGTGAACCACATTGGCCGGCAGTTGCACGGGGGCGCGCGCGCGTCGCGCTCACACGATGAACTGCGCGCGCGTTATCTCGTGCTCGAAGGTCAGCTCGATGCCGTATTGCAAGGTTTGCGCTCCGACTTCTCGGAAGCGGGCGCGGCCAATCATGCCGTCGATTCCGCGTTAGGGCCTTCGATGTCGCGCATGCTCACGGCCGTCGAAGCGTACCGGCACGCGGCGCGCATCGTCGTCGACAGCAACGGCGACGTCGATCCCGCGTTGCTGTCGATTGTCGACGTCCAGCAGCAGACGCTCATTGCCGGCGTGCGCGATACGTGGCGCACCACGGCAGATCAGCTCGATGGCCTGCTGCATGCGCGCGTGCGCGGACTGTTCTCACGCATGTGGCTGCATCTCGGCACGGCGCTCTTCCTCTTGTGCAGCATTCTCGGCATGGTCTACTTCGTCGCGCAGCAGATTTCGCGGCCGCTGCGCCAGCTTGCGCGTGTGATGGACACGGTGCGCAGAACGGGCGATCACGGGGTGCGTGCAAGCTGGCATAGCCAGGATGAAATCGGCCAGCTCGTGCGCGGCTTCAACGAAATGCTCGAACAGCTCGATCGGGAACGCGACGTGCAGAAGGAACTCGCGGCGACGGCCCGCGCGGCTGCCGCACAGCATGCGCTCGTCGAATCGACGCCCGTGCCGATGATGGTGACAGCCGTGCCCGGTCACGAAGTGCTGCACGCGAACCAGCCGGCGCTGTACTGGCTCAACGGCTGCACGACGGACCCGTGGGCGTATGGGCTCGATTCGTCGGTGCGCGCGCGGTTCTTCCAGCAACTGTCGGATCGCGATGCCGTCGACGAATTCGAAGTGCGCTGGAAAGCGAGCACCGAGCCGACCTGGGCCATGCTGTCGGCGCGGCGTCTGACTTTCCAGGGGCGCGATGCCGTGCTCACGGCATTCACGCCGATCAACCAGATCAAGCTGATGGAACAGCGCCTCGAACTGTGGGCGAAGGTGTTCGAAGCGTCGTCGGAGGCGATCCTGATACTCGATCAGGAAAGGCGCCTGTTGACGGCCAATGCATCGTTCTATCGCGCCACGGGTTATCGCGCGGAGGATATCGCGGGCAAGCCGCCCACGTTCATCGTCGCCGGCGCGAATGGCGATGCGGTGATCTTGTCGCTGGCGACGCTCGTCGACCGCTCGAGTTCGTGGAACGGCGAAGCGCAAATCCGGCGGCGTCAAGGCGGCGAATATCCGGCGTGGCTGATGATCAGCGCCGTGCGCGACAAGCGCGGCAATGTTTCGCACTATATCTGCACGCTGATCGACATCACCGACCGCAAGAAAAGCGAAGCGCGCATCGAGTTTCTCGCCGAACACGACGTGTTGACCGAGTTGCCCAATCGAGCGCTCTTCACGAAGCGCCTCGGCGCAGTGCTCGAAAGCGCGAAGTACGCACAGCGGCGCGTGGCCGTGCTCTTCATCGACCTGGACCGCTTCAAGGACATCAACGATTCGCTCGGCCATCACATCGGCGACGGGCTGCTGCGCTCCGTCTCGCGGCGGCTGGTGCAGGCCGTGCGCAGCGGCGACACGGTGAGCCGTCTGGGCGGCGACGAATTCACGATGATCCTCACCGACGTGGGCAGCCCGGCCGAGGTCGCGCGCACGATCGACGAACGATTGCTGCCGCTCGTGCGCGAGCCGCATGCGATCGGCGGCGTGACGCTGCAGGTAGCATGCAGCGTGGGCGTGGCGCTCTATCCCGACGACGGCGCTGACATCGAGACGCTGATGCAGAACGCCGATGCCGCGATGTATCAGGCGAAAGCGGCAGGGCGCAATCTCGTGAAGTTCTTTTCGCCCGACATGGCCGAGCGTGCGCGCCAGCGGCTTGCGCTCGAAGCCTGTCTGCGCGTGGCCATCGAGCGGCGCGAGTTGCGCCTCGCATACCAGCCGTGCCTCGATGCGAAAACGGGCGCGCTCGTGAGTGTGGAAGGCCTGTTGCGGTGGACGCATCCGCAATTGGGCGCGGTGTCGCCATCGCAGTTCATCCCCATTGCCGAAGAGACGCGGCTGATCATTCCGATTGGCGCATGGGTCATCGACGAAGCGTGCCGCCAGCTCGCGCGGTGGCGCGACGACGAGTTGGGCGAACTGCGCATGTCGATCAATCTGTCGGCGATCCAGTTGCGCGACGCGGATCTCGTCCATACGCTGCGGCACAGCCTGAGCACGCATGGCGTCGCCCCGCATCGGCTCGAACTCGAAATCACCGAAACCGTGTTAATGGACAGCGCGGAAAACTATCTCGACGCAATTCGCGCGATACGCGCGCTCGGCGTGACGCTATCGCTCGACGATTTCGGCACCGGCTATTCGAGCCTCAGCTATCTGAACCGCTTTCCGCTCGACCGCTTGAAGATCGACAGGGCGTTCGTGCGCGACATGCTCGCCGCGCCCGCCGATCTCGCTGTGATCCGCGCGATCATCGAGCTGGGACACGAACTGGGATTGCGCGTGATCGCGGAAGGCGTCGAGAGCGAAGACGTCGCGAATACGCTGCGCAGTATCGGTTGCGACGAGTTGCAGGGATTTCTCTATTCGGCCGCGCTATCTGCCGAAGAACTCGAAATGTGGGCGGCGCAGCGTGTCGCTGCCGATGTCGAGTGACGTGCAGGCGCATGAATTGCTAATGTGTGTTGCGCATGGCGCATGCGGCGCTGGCGCATGCGCGCCGCAGGAAAAGCGCATGCAAGGGGAACGAGATGAACCGCGATCAGATGAAAGGCGTGGCGCAACAGATCAAAGGCAAACTCAACGAGGTTGTCGGCAAAGCGACGGGCAATCGCACGCAGCAGATCAAGGGCGATTTGCAGCAGGCGGCAGGCACGGCGCGCAAGGCACTCGGCGACGGCAAGCAAAGGCTCAGAAGGATGGGGCGTTAGCGCGGCCCATCCTCGCGCTCAGGTTTCAGTGGTCGTGCCGCATGCAGCCCGTCGCGGATTGCTGCTGAGCAGCCTTGCGGCTCAACAGCAGCGTGACGGCAGCCGAGATGGCCAGCGTCGCGCCGACCACGTAGAGCCCCGCTGCGTATCCGCCCCTCACATTCTTCAGCCAGCCGATTGCGAACGGACCGACAAAGCCGCCCAGATTGCCGACCGAGTTGATCATCGCAATGCCCGCGGCGGCGCCCGCGCCGGAGAGGAACATGCTCGGCATCGCCCACAGCGGCGCCTTTGCGGCGCTGATGCCGACGTTGACGACCACCAGCGCGACGACGATCAGCAACGCGGTGCCCGCCTGGCCCGCGAAGATAAAGCCGAGGCACGCCAGCACGCACGGAATGACGACGTGCCAGGTGCGCTCTTGCGTTTTGTCCGAGTGCCGCGCCCACAGCACCATCGCGATTACGGCCAGCACGCTCGGAATGCCCGTGAGCAGCCCCGTTTGCAGCGCGGTAAAGCCGTACTGCTTGACGATCAGCGGCGCCCACAAACCAAGCGTGTACAGGCCCGCTGACGTGCCGAAGTAAATCAGCGCCAGCGCCAGTACGCGTGGGTCACGCAGCGCGCTCAAGGCGCCTGCTGTGTGTCCTGCGTGGCCCTTGCGTTCGTCGGCTTCGGACTTGAGTTTCGCAATCAGCCATTCGCGTTCGTCGGCGCGAAGCCAGTGCGCCTTCGACGGCGTATCCGTCATGAACTTGAGGACGACGAAGCCGAGCACGACGGCGGGCACGGCCTCGATGATGTAGAGCAGCTGCCAGTCGGCGAGACCGAACATCGGCGGCAACTGCATGATCGCGCCCGAGAGCGGCGAACCGATGGCCGTCGAGATCGGTGCGGCTGCCATGAACCACGCGGCGGCTGCCGCGCGCTGCTTCGTCGGAAACCACAGGCTCAGATAAAGAATGATGCCTGGAAAGAAGCCCGCTTCCGCGACGCCCAGCACGAAACGCAGCACGTAGAAGCTTGTCGGGCCTGTCACGAACGCCGATGCCGCCGACACGATGCCCCAGGTTACCATCACACGCGCGATCCAGATGCGCGCTCCCACGCGATGCAAGATCAGGTTGGACGGCACTTCGAAGAGAAAGTAGCCGATAAAGAACAGCCCACCGCCAAGGCCGAAGGCCGTCGGCGAAAGACCGATCGCCTTGTTCATCGTCATCGCAGCAAAGCCGACGTTGACGCGGTCGAGAAAACTGACGAAGTACAGCAGCATCACGAACGGAATGATCCGCCACATGAGCTTGCGCGATACGCGCGCTTCGAGTGCCGATTGCATGTGTCTCCTCCTTCGAGGTTGAGCCGGACGGTGCCGGTCTAGCGGGCTTTGCGCTGCCTGCGTTGTCGTGCAGACTGGTTTGTCGTTGTGTGCGCAAAGCCTTCGTGTGGCTCGGCTACGCGGCCACGGCCACGTTTTCGACTAGCGCGCACACGGCAGCCGTCACCTGTGCCGTCGTCGCCTTGCCGCCGAGATCGCCCGTGTGCAGCGACTCGTCCGCCGTGACCGTTTCGATCGCGTTCATCACGCGCTTCGCGGCGTCGAATTCGCCGAGGTGTTCGAGCAGCATCACTACCGACCAGAACGTGCCGATCGGATTCGCGAGACCCTTGCCCATGATGTCGAACGCGGAGCCGTGGATCGGCTCGAACATGGACGGATAGCGGTGTTCGGGATCGATGTTGCCCGTCGGTGCAATGCCGAGGCTGCCCGCGAGTGCGGCAGCGAGGTCGCTGAGAATGTCCGCGTGCAGGTTGGTCGCGACGATCGTGTCGAGCGAAGCGGGGCGGTTGATCATGCGCGCCGTCGATGCATCGACGAGTTCCTTGTCCCATTTGACGTCGGGAAACTCCTTCGACACCTGCAGCGCGAGTTCGTCCCACATCACCATCGCGTGACGCTGCGCGTTGCTCTTCGTGATGACGGTGAGCAGCTTGCGCGGACGCGACTGCGCGAGACGAAACGCGAAGCGCATGATGCGCTCGACGCCCGCGCGCGTGAGGATGGAGACATCCGTGGCGGCTTCGATGGGATGACCCTGATGCACGCGCCCGCCCACGCCCGAATACTCGCCTTCGGAGTTTTCGCGCACGATGACCCAGTTCAGGTCTTCGGGTTCGCAGCGCTTGAGCGGCGCATCGATGCCGGGCAGGATGCGCGTAGGGCGCACGTTCGCGTACTGGTCGAAGCCTTGGCAGATCTTCAGACGCAGGCCCCACAGCGTCACGTGATCGGGCACGTCGGGGTCGCCCGCCGAGCCGAACAGAATCGCATCCTTGTCGCGGATCGCATCGAGACCATCCGCGGGCATCATCACGCCATGCTCGCGGTAGTAATCGGCGCCCCAGTCGAAGTTCTCGAACTCGAAGCGAAAGCTATTGCTCGTGCGCGCCAGCGCTTCCAGAACCTGCTTGCCTGCCGGCACGACTTCCTTGCCGATGCCGTCGCCCGGAATCGTCGCGATGCGATAAGTCTTCATGTCTCGCTCCTTCAATGGATTTGGAATGGAACCGACTTTACCGAACTGGAAGCACAGCAACCGGTGCTAGACTCAAAGCATCTTTAACTTCAATTCACAAATGCGGCGATGGCCGACACCGTTCAACCTACCGACCTAAGCTTCTTTTCGACGCTGGCCGCCTCGGGTAGCCTCAGTGCGGCGGCGCGCGAGTTGGGCTTGACGCCGGCCGCTATCAGCAAGCGCCTCGCGCAAATGGAGCAGCGCGCGGGCGTGCCGCTCGTCAACCGCACGACGCGCCGCATGATGCTGACACCCGATGGCGAGGTGTATCTGGAACACGCGCGGCGCATTCTCGATGAAATCGACGCGCTGTCCGAACTGCTGGGCAGCGCGAAGAAGAGCCCAAAGGGTTTGCTGCGCGTGAACGCGACGCTCGGCTTCGGGCGCAGTCACGTCGCGCCCGCCATTTCGCGCTTCGTCAATCGCTATCCGCAGGTCGCCGTGCAATTGCAGTTGTCCGTCACACCTCCGCCGCTCACCGACGATGCCTTCGACGTCTGCATCCGTTTCGGCGAGCCGCCGGACAGCCGTGTGGTGGCGCGGCGTCTCGCGCCGAACCGAAGGCTGCTGTGCGCGGCGCCTTCGTATATCGCCGAATACGGCGTGCCGCTCGCGCCGCATGAGCTCGTGAGGCACAACTGCATCGGCATACGGCAGGGCGACGAAGCGTATGGCGTGTGGCGCCTCACGACGGGCCGCGGCACCGCGCGCAAGACCGAGTCCGTGCGCATCAACGGCAATCTGACGACCAACGACGGCGAGATTGCCGTGAAGTGGGCGCTCGAGGGGCACGGCATTCTGATGCGCGCGGAGTGGGACATCAACGACTACCTCTCCGATGGGCGGCTGGTTCAGGTGCTGCCCGCCTATGAGACGCCCGGCGCGGACATCTTCGCCGTGTACTCGCAACGGCATCAGATGTCGGCGCGTATCCGGACGTTTGTCGATTTCATCGCGCGGGAGTTGAAAGAGGCGCGCGAAGGCTAGCGTAAGGCGCGCTCGCGGCAGCACGCACCATTCGATGCGCACCGCGCGTGCGCACGCCCGCAGTGCTGCGCTGCACCAGCAGAGTGCCGCGAAGCCTCATCGTGATCCGGCACCGCGCGCCCGCGCCGGCTCGGCTAAAGCCCGCAGCGCCTTTCTCCGCAAGCCTCGCCGCGCCTGAAGCCGCGCATGGCATACACCTTGCACTAGACCTCGCGTTGCGAACTCAACGACGAGCCGCACAGCAGCACCCCAAGCACCGACGAATTTGGACAACGGCGTCCCCTGAATCTGGTCTCGCACCCGATTCGCGGGACGCCGTAGTCGTTTACAGGCCCGGAACATGACTGACAAAGCCACCTCGATCGATCTGCTGAACTGGCGCACGCCCGCCATGCGCGCGTTTCACTTCGCGTGGATGGCGTTCTTCGTCTGCTTCTTCGCGTGGTTCGCGTGCGCGCCGCTGATGCCGCTCATCAAGCAGGAATTTCATCTGACAGCGGATCAGGTTGCGAACATCAACATCGCGGCTGTCGCCATCACGATTCTCGTGCGCTTGATCGTCGGGCCGCTGTGCGACCGCTTCGGCCCGCGCAAGGTGTATGTCGCGCTGATGACGCTCGGCGCGCTGCCCGTGCTCGGCGCGGCGCTCGCACACAGTTACACCGCCTTTCTGTTGTGCAGGCTCGGCATCGGCGCCGTCGGCGCGAGCTTCGTGATCACGCAATATCACACGTCGGTGATGTTCGCGGGCAACGTGGTCGGCACCGCGAACGCGACGAGCGCCGGCTGGGGCAACGCGGGCGCAGGCGCCGCACAGATCTTCGTGCCGCTGATTCTCGCGGGCATCGTCGCGCTCGGCGCGAGCAACGCCGATGCGTGGCGCCTGACGCTCGTGCTCCCCGGCCTCGCGATGCCCGTGATGGCCGTGCTCTATTGGCGCTACACGCAGGACTGTCCGCAAGGCAACTTCACGCAACTGCGCGCGCGCGGCATTGCCGTCGATAGCGGCAAGAAAGGCGGCTGGGCGAGCCTCTTCACCGCGTCGCGCAATTATCGCGTGTGGATGCTGTTCGTCACGTATGCAGCGTGTTTCGGCGTCGAGGTGTTCATCCACAACGTCGCGGCCATCTACTACGTCGATCACTTCCAGCTGTCGCTGCGCGATGCCGGACTCGCGGCAGGCAGCTTCGGTTTGCTGGCCATTGTCGCGCGGCCGCTCGGCGGCCTGCTGTCGGACTGGAGCGCGAAGCAACGCGGCCTGTCCGCGCGCTCGATGCTGCTGTTCGTCCTGATCGCAGGCGAAGGCGCGGGCCTGCTGCTGTTCTCGGCGGCGAACCATGCCGCGTTCGCCGTCGCCGCGATGCTGCTGTTCGGCCTCTTCACGCACATGGCGTGCGGCGCGACCTATGCGCTCGTGCCGTTCATCGACCGCAAGGCGCTGGGCGGCGTGGCGGGCATCGTCGGTGCGGGCGGCAACGTCGGCGCGGTGGCGGCGGGCTTTCTGGCGAAAGGCATGGGCGATCTGCATCAGACGCTGTTGACACTCGGCGCGTTGGTGAGCGCGTCGGCGATCTGCGCGATTGCGGTGCGCTTTTCCGCCGAACATTCCGCGCGCGAAGCGGCGCTCGGCGCAACGAATTGAATCACTCGAACAAACTGAATCCCCTCTCTGACAGGATCGGCGACATGAAAGTCATCGTTATCGGCCACGGCATGGTCGGCCACAAACTGCTCGAATGCCTCGCGGAGCAAAGCACCACGCCACTCGACATCACCGTGCTGTGCGAAGAGCCGCGTCCCGCCTACGATCGCGTGCACCTGTCGGAGTTCTTCGCGGGCAAGTCCGCCGACGATCTGTCGCTCGTCGAGCCGGGCTTCTTCGAGCGCGACGACATGGTGCTGCGCCTGAACACGAAGGCCGTGTCGATCGATCGCGACGCGCACACGGTCACGACCTCGGCGGGCGAAACGCTCGCATACGACAAGCTCGTGATCGCGACGGGCTCATACGCGTTCGTGCCGCCCGTGCCGGGCAAGGACCGCAACGACTGCTTCGTCTATCGCACGATCGAAGACCTCAAAGCGATGCAGGAATGCGGCGCGCGCTCGAAGACGGGTGTCGTGGTGGGCGGCGGGCTGCTGGGCCTCGAATGCGCGAAGGCGCTGCGCGACATGGGGCTCGACACGCATGTGGTCGAATTCGCGCCGCGTCTGATGGCGGTGCAAGTGGACGACGGCGGCGGCAAGATGCTGCGCGGCAAGATCGAAGAACTCGGCGTGACCGTGCATACGCAAAAGAACACGCTCGCGATCGTCGACGGCGAAGCGGGCACGCACCGCATGCAATTCGCCGACGGCACGCATCTCGACACCGACATGATCGTGTTCTCGGCGGGCATTCGTCCGCGTGATGAAATCGCGCGCGCGAGCGGCCTCGAAGTCGGGCCGCGCGGCGGCATCGTAATCGACAACCACTGCCGCACGAGCGATGCCGACATCTATGCGATCGGCGAATGCGCGCTGTGGAACGGGCAAATCTTCGGTCTCGTTGCGCCGGGTTATGAAATGGCGCGCGTGACGGCAAAGCAACTGCTCGGCGAACAAGCCGCGTTCACGGGCGCCGACATGAGCACGAAGCTCAAGCTGATGGGCGTGGATGTGGCGAGTCTTGGTGACGCGCATGGTTCGACGGCGGGCAGCCGCACATATCAGTTCAGCGACGAGCGCAAGCAGGTGTACAAGCGGATCGTCGTCTCCGACTGCGGCAAGTATCTGCTGGGCGGCGTGATGGTCGGCGACGCGAGCGAATACGGCACGCTGCTGCAGATGATGCTGAACCGCATCGAGCTGCCCGAGTCGCCGGAATTCCTGATCCTGCCGCAAGCGGACGGCAACGCGAAGCCCGCGCTCGGCGTCGACGCGCTGCCCGAGAACGCGCAAATCTGCTCGTGCAACAACATCTCCAAGGGCGCGATCTGCGCAGCCGTCTGCGCGGGCGCAACGACCATCGGCGATGTGAAGAACGCGACGAAGGCGGGCACGTCATGCGGCGGCTGCGTGCAACTCGTCACGCAGGTGATGAAGGCCGAGATGAAGAAGCAGGGCCTCGCCGTCAACAATCACCTCTGTGAGCACTTTCCGTTTTCGCGTCAGGAGCTATATCACCTCGTGCGCGTCGAGCGCATCCAGACCTTCGGCGCGCTGCTGGAAAAACATGGCCACGGCCTCGGCTGCGATATCTGCAAGCCGGCTGTCGCGGGCATTCTCGCGTCGTGCTGGAACGAGTTCGTGCTGAAGAAAGAACACGCGAGCCTGCAAGACACGAACGACTACTACCTCGCGAACATCCAGCGCGACGGCACGTATTCCGTCGTGCCGCGCATGCCCGGCGGCGAAGTCACACCCGAAGGCCTGATCGCCGTCGGCCAGGTCGCGAAGAAATACGGTCTCTATACGAAGATCACGGGCGGGCAGCGCGTCGATCTGTTCGGCGCGCGCGTCGAGCAGTTGCCGTCGATCTGGGAAGAACTGATCGCGGCGGGCTTCGAATCGGGGCATGCATACGGCAAGTCGCTGCGCACGGTGAAGTCGTGTGTCGGTTCGACGTGGTGCCGCTATGGCGTCGACGATTCCGTCGGACTCGCGATCGATATCGAGAACCGCTACAAGGGTCTGCGCTCACCGCACAAGCTGAAGTTCGCGGTGTCGGGCTGCACGCGCGAGTGCGCGGAAGCGCAGGGCAAGGACGTCGGCATCATCGCGACGGAGAAGGGCTGGAACCTCTACGTGTGCGGCAACGGCGGCATGAAGCCGCGCCACGCGGAACTGATCGCGTCCGACCTCGACCGCGAGACGCTGATCCGCTACATCGACCGCTTCCTGATGTTCTACGTGCGCACCGCCGACCGCCTGCAACGCACGAGTGTATGGCGCGAGAACCTCGAAGGCGGGCTCGACTATCTGCGCGACGTGATCGTCAACGACAAGCTCGGCATCGCCGCCGAACTCGAAGCGGAAATGCAGCACGTGGTCGACACATACGAATGCGAATGGAAGAAGGCCGTCACCGATCCCGAGACACGCAAGCGCTTCCGTCACTTCGTCAACAGCGACAGCGCCGACGACAACATCAGCTTCGTCGCGACGCGCGGCCAGATCCGCCCCGCCACGCCCGAAGAACGTCAACAGCGCCCTGTGCGCATTCCTGTCGTCGTCGAGCAGACGACGGAGACGGTTTAAATCATTCATCGATAGAGCGGAGCACGACATGAACAACGACCGTTTGCCGACCCACTGGACTTCCATCTGCGCGCTCGATGACATCGTGCCGAACACGGGCGTGTGTGCGCTCGTCAACGGCGAGCAGGTGGCCGTGTTTCGCGTCGAAGGCGAACGCGGCGGCGTGTTTGCCATCGACAACTTCGATCCCGCGTCACAGGCGGCGGTGCTGTCGCGCGGACTGATCGGCAGCCTCGGCGAGCGCGTCGTGGTCGCGTCACCGATCTACAAGCATCACTTCGATCTGCGCACGGGCGAATGCCTCGAAGCGCCCGACAAGTCCGTCAGTGCGTTTGCCGCGCGCATCGAAGATGGACGCGTGTGGGTGTCGGCCTGATCTTCTGCTTTTAACGGACCTGTGCAATGGCGTGCGAAAACATCAAGACGGTTTGTCCGTACTGCGGCGTGGGCTGCGGGATGGTGCTGCACGTCGAGGAAGGACAGGTCGTCAAGATTTCCGGCGACAAGGATCATCCGACCAATTACGGTCGTCTCTGCACGAAAGGTCAGTCGGCGCATGTCGCGCTGCGCAAGTCGGGCCGACTCGAAAGCGCGTTCGAGCGGCGAGCGCGCGATGAAGACGCGATTCCCGTCCCCGTCGAGCGCGCGATACCCGACACCGCGCGCCGTCTGCGCGCGATTCTCGATGAGCATGGTCCCGATGCGTTGTCGTTCTACGTATCGGGCCAGATGTCGATCGAGGCGCAATACCTCGTCAACAAGCTCGCGAAAGGCTTCATCGGCACCAACAACATCGAGTCGAACTCGCGGCTGTGCATGGCGAGCGCGGGCAGCGGCTACAAGCTGTCGCTGGGTGCGGACGGGCCGCCCGGCTCGTATCAGGATTTCGACAAGGCCAATCTGTTCTTCGTGGTCGGCGCGAATATGGCCGACTGTCACCCGATCCTGTTCCTGCGCATGATGGATCGCGTGAAGGCGGGCGCGAAACTGATCGTCGTCGATCCGCGCCGCAACACGGCGGCCGACAAAGCGAATCTGTTCATGCAGATCAAGCCGGGCACCGATCTCGCGCTGCTCAACGGTCTGCTGCATCTGCTGCACAAGAACGGCCACACGGACGCGCGATTCATCGCCAGTTTCACGGAAGGCTGGGACGCGATGCCCGCGTTTCTCGACGACTACACGCCCGAGAACGTCGCTGCGATCACGGGCATCCCTGAAGCGGACATTCGCCAGGCCGCGCAGTGGATCGGCGAAGCGCCCGAGTGGATCAGCTGCTGGACGATGGGTTTGAATCAGAGCACGCACGGCACCTGGAACACGAACGCGATCTGCAATCTGCATCTAGCGACGGGCAAGATCTGCCGTCCTGGCAGCGGTCCGTTTTCGCTGACAGGTCAGCCAAATGCGATGGGCGGGCGCGAAATGGGCTATATGGGACCGGGCTTGCCGGGCCAGCGCTCGGTGCTCGTCGAAGAAGACCGCGCATTCGTCGAAGACCTGTGGCAAGTGCCGCGCGGCACGCTGCCGACGAAGCCCGGCAGCGGCACAGTCGATATGTTTTCGCGGATGGCGCAAGGCGAGATCAAGGCGTGCTGGATCATCTGCACGAACCCGGTGGCGAGCGTCGCGAACCGGCAGAACGTGATCGCCGGGTTGCAGGCGGCCGAACTCGTGATCGCGCAGGACGCGTTCCTCGACACGGAGACGAACCGCTACGCCGACGTGCTGCTGCCGGGCGCGTTGTGGGCCGAAGCCGAAGGCGTGATGATCAACTCCGAGCGCAACATGACGCTGATGCAACAGGCCGTCGAGCCGCCCGGCGCGGCGCTTGCGGACTGGCAGATCATCGCGCGCGTCGCGTCTGAAATGGGCTTTGCCGACGCGTTCACGTATGAATCGGCGGCGGACGTGTTCGATGAAATCGTGCGAGCGTCGAATCCTAAGACGGGCTACGACCTGCGCGGTGCGAGCCACGCGCGGTTGCGCGAGACGTCGCTGCAATGGCCATGCGCACCCGATGCCGCGTCGGACCGCAATCCGCTGCGCTATATCAACAACGGCGTGAGCCAGCCGCTGAAAGTGTTGCCCGACGGCACGCGTCCCGCGCTCGTGTTTCCGACGGCAAGCGGCAAGGCGATGTTCTTCGCGCGCCCGCATGTGAATCCCGCAGAAATGCCGGGCACGGAATTCCCGATCGTGCTGAACACGGGCCGCCTGCAACACCAGTGGCACACGATGACGAAGACGGGCAAGGTGCCGATGCTGAACCGGCTGAACCCCGCGCCCTTCGTTGAACTGAATCCCGAGGATGCGACGTCGCTCGGCATTCGCGACAAGGATCGCGTCGAAATTCGCTCGCACCGTGGCCGTGCGGTGCTGCCCGCCGTGGTCACGGAGCGCGTGCGTCCGGGCAACTGCTTTGCGCCGATGCACTGGAACGACGTATTCGGCGACGACCTGTGCATCAATGCGGTGACGAGCGATGCCGTCGACGCGATCTCGCAGCAGCCTGAACTGAAGTTCTGCGCGGTGGCGCTGACGCGCGTCGAAGCCGCGGCGGATGCCGTCGAGCCGACGCACGACGCTCGGACATCCGCCGTCGCGCAGCCCGCGAACGAAGCGCCCGTCGCGACGCCGCCACAGCAACAGGAACTGGATATGTCCCGGATCGACGCTCTTGCCGCCATGCTCGGCCTCACCGACACGCCCGCGCCGACGCTGGACGCGGCGTCGCGCGTCTATGTCGCGGGTTTCATCAGCGGCCTGCGCTCCGCGCCGGGCGCAGAGGCGCGCGGCGTGCCCGTGCTGCCCGCCAGCGCGCCGCTGCCGGTCGACGCGCGCCTGTGGTTCGACGGCGTGCTCGCCGGGCTGTTCAGCCGCACGGGGCCGAACGCGCCACTGGCGCTGACGCCGGCGGCGGCCCAGCCGGTGACGGGCAGCGCGCCCGCCGTGCGCATCGCGCATGCGCGGCCCAAGGTCGCGTTGCTGTGGGCGTCGCAGACGGGCAACGTCGAATCGCTGACCGAGCGCTATGCGACGCAGTTGATGGAGTCGGGTTTCGACATCCGCATGTCGTGCATGTCGGACTATCCCATCGCCGCGCTCGCGCAGGCAAAGTATGTGCTGCTGATGACGAGCACATTCGGCGACGGCGACGCGCCCGACAACGGCAACAGCTTCTGGAACGCACTGCAGGCCGACGATGCGCCGCGCCTCGCCGATCACCACTATGCGGTGCTCGCCTTCGGCGACGCGAGCTACGACCAGTTTTGCGGTCACGGCCGCAAGCTCGACGCGCGTTTTGCCGAGCTGGGCGCGAAGCGGCTGCATCCGCGCGTCGATTGCGACACGGACTATCAGGTTGCCGCCGACAAGTGGCTCGATGCCGTCATCGCGAAGATCAAGGCCGACGACGCATCGCTGTACGACGTGCCCGCCGATGGCATCATTCCCGCCGTGTTGCCCGGCGCGACGCCGTCGAAAGCGAGCCCCGCGCAATCGCGGCTCGTCGAGAATCTGCGGCTGAACCGCAACGGCTCGAAAGACACGCGCTATTTCGCGCTGGCGACGGGCGACGCGAACCTCGAATACGAGGCGGGCGATGCATTGGGCGTGTGGCCGCGAAACTGCCCCGAACTCGTCGACGAACTGATCGATCTGTCTGGGGTGAAGGCCGACGCGGCCGTGCACGTCGCGGGCGCGGGCGAGATGCGGATGGCCGAGGCGTTGTCGCGGCACTACGAAATCGCGCGGCCGAGTATCGAAGCGTTGCAGCTGATCGCGTCGCGCAGCCGCAACGACGCGCTCGCGAGGCTGCTGGCCGATGGGCGCAAGGCCGACCTCAAGCAATGGCTGTGGGGCCAGCAACTCGCCGACGTCCTGCACGAATTCCCCGTCGATCTTTCCGCCGCCGAGCTGCTCGGCGTGCTCAAGCGCTTGCAGCCGCGGCTTTATTCGATCGCGTCGAGCCCGAACGCGCATCCGGGCGAAGTGCATCTGACGGTGGCCGCCGTGCGTTACAACAATGGGCGGCGCAACCGCAAAGGCGTGTCGTCGACGTTTCTCGCGGATCGCGCGCATGACGCCAGCGTGCCCGTGTTCGTGCAGAAGTCCGCGCATTTTCGCCCGCCGCGCAACGGCGATACGCCGATCATCATGGTCGGCCCCGGCACGGGCGTCGCGCCGTTTCGCGGCTTTCTGCACGAGCGCCGCGCGCGCGGCGCGAACGGGCGCAACTGGCTCTTCTTCGGCGAACAGCACGCGGCAACCGACTTCTACTATCGCGACGAACTCGAAGGCATGCAGCAAGACGGCCTGCTCACGCGGCTCGATCTCGCGTTCTCGCGCGATCAGGCGGACAAGGTCTACGTGCAGGACCGCATGCGCGAGCAGGGCGCGCAGCTGTGGGCATGGCTCGAAGAAGGCGCGCACTTCTACGTGTGCGGCGACGCGAGCCGGATGGCGAAGGACGTCGACGCCGCGCTGAAAGATGTCGTGATGCAACATGGCGGCCTGAGCGCGGACAGGGCGAGCGAGTACGTCGGCGCGATGGCGAAGGACCGGCGCTACGTGCGGGACGTGTACTGACGCGCTGAGCCGGCGCCTCTCGCCCTCGATCTCGCCGTAACGCGCCGTAACCTCGCAGTCATGTCAAGCATTTCCGATTAAATCGCATCCGATATATAATGGGGTCTTCAAGAGACATCCGTCTCGTTCCGACGAGGACGCAAATGAAGACCACCGCCAAGGCAGAAGACACGAATCCGAAGCTCGCCGACTTCCTGTGCTTTGCCGTCTACTCGGCGAACCTGGCGTTCGGGAAGGCCTACAAGCCCATTCTCGAAGAGCTGGGGCTGACCTACACGCAATACATCACCGTGATCGCGCTGTGGGAAGAGGACAACCAGACCGTCAGCAGTCTCGGTGAAAAACTGTTTCTCGAATCGAACACGCTGACGCCGATCCTGAAGAAGCTGGAAGGCATGGGTTATCTCGAGCGCCAGCGCGATCCGGACGACGAACGCCAGGTGCGCGTCAGCCTGACCAAGAGCGGCCGGCGCCTGCGCGAAAAGGCGTTCGGCATGGATCTGGTCCAGGCGTGCGGCCTCACGCCCGACGAGTTCTCGAAGATGCAGAAGTCGATCGTCACGCTGCGCAACAACCTCATCAAGGCCGTGAGCGAGCAGGTCTGAGCGCGCGCAGTCGTTCACGACGCGCGGCGCCCTCATGCGCCGCGCGTCGTCAGGCCGGGTTCCGGCCTTTTTTACTCGAAAATACATCGGACGCGATTTAATCGCATGCTTGACAAGGGCGGTTTTTAGTCTAGAATGCATCGTACGCGATCGAATCGTGTGCGTTTAATAGAGGGGGTGGCGTCGGACAGGCGTGATCCCAGGCAAATTTCAGGAAACAGGGCGCCCTCAGCGGAGGGCTTTCAAATAGCGGAGCTCATCATGAACAAGTTCGTCAAGGTCGCAGTTTGGTTTGCAGTGGGTGTCGCAGCATCGTCGTCGGCTTTCGCCAGCGGCTACGGCCCGGCACCGTATTACAACCCGCTCCAGGGCGCGCCGGCATCGCAGCAAGGTCCGTCGACGATCGTCGCCGATGCCGGCCAGAACGCCGTCGGCCAGACCGTGCCCGCCGTGGGCGGCGTCGCCGATTCGACGATCCAGTCGGGTCGCCGCACCGTCAACACCGAGTTCCTCGGCGCGACGTTCAAGCATCACTAATTCTATTCACGCTCTCACATTCAAAGGAGAACAAGCGATGGCAAAGATCGACAACGTTCTGTACACGGGCAAGACGCAGACGACGGGCGGCCGCGAAGGCGCGTCGCGCAGTTCGGACGGCCGGCTGGATATCGCGCTTTCGTCGCCAGGTTCGAGCGGCAAGGGCACGAATCCGGAGCAACTGTTCGCGGCGGGCTGGTCGGCGTGCTTCATCGGCGCGATGGGTCTCGCGGCGCGCGATCTGAAGGTTGCGCTCCCCGCCGACACGGCCGTGAACGCCGAAGTCGACCTGGGCACGGGCGAGGGCGGCTACTTCCTGCAAGCGCGCCTGAACGTGAGCCTGCCGGGCGTGGATCGCGAGGTCGCGCGGAAGATCGTCGACACGGCACATCAGACGTGCCCGTATTCGAAGGCGACGCGCGGCAACATCGACGTCGAAATCGCGCTGGTGTGAGGTGTCCGCGCGGCCGGTCTGCTTCGTCTATCCGGCTCTATCCGGCTCTGTCCGGCTCTGTCCGGCGATAGGCAGGTAACAGGCAGGCGATAGGCAGGCGGACCGGCTAGTGCGTGCCGGCGCCGCTGCGCGGCGGCTGGGGATTGTTGGCGGGATTGGTGTCGTACTTCACCACCCGCTCGATGCCCGATTCGCGGTCCAGCGCCGATAGCGTCGACAGCGCCGCCTCGAGCGAATCAGCGATCTCCTGCTGATACACCTGCTCGCCGTCCACATAGGCCGTGAACGAGCGCAGATAACGCGCCTTCTTCTCGGGATTTTCGATCGTCTGGCGGGTCCACTCGTAGAGCGGATACGCGTCAGCTCCCATCTGCTCGGCTTGCGCGACATAGTAAGCAAACGCGTCGAACTGGCATTTCAGCGACGCGCTGTGCCGCCGCAGCACGTCGTGCAGCGGCGCGTACGCGTTCGACTGCGGGTCCGCGCGCAGCGCGCTCGCCCGTTCGTCCGAAACCGTGATCCGGATCTGGAACTGCCATGTGTCGTGCATGGTTTTCCTTGTTGCGTTCCCTCGCTGCCGCCATCCGGAGATTCTAGCCAATGGCTGAAATCTCAGCCTCCTCGAAGGGTCGAATCTGAAATCCCGGAACGCGGCCCGCGCCGGGCCTCATTGCGTCGAAAAAAATCACGAAAAATCAATGAGTTGAAAAGTCTCTGCCGGACGAGAAATTGGCATGGGCCTTGCGCTATAGGCGTCCACTGGCCATCGGGCCATCACGCGACTTCAAGAACGCATCGCGCCGCGCATCGACATCCGATGCCGTCCGCGAACTCAAATCAAGGAGACATGCTTTGCCCACCTCTACGCACGCTCAGGGCCATTCGCAGCCCGTTCCCGCGCAAGCCTCCGTCAGCAAGACGCGCTTCTGGCCGGAAGGCTGGTGGAAGCTGATGGAATACCGGATCGGCATCATTCCGCTGCCTGTTTACTTCATCCTGCTCGCGCTGATCACGGGCTTTGCCGTGACAGGCAAGGTGCCGGGCGAAATCTCGATGGCGATCGCCGTGCTCGCCTTCTTCGGCTTCACCTGCGCGGAGCTGGGCAAGCGCCTGCCCATTCTGCGCAACATCGGCGCCGCCGCGATCTGCGCGACCTTCGTGCCGTCCGCGCTCACCTACTACCATCTGCTGCCGAAACCCGTTCTCAACCTGACCACGGAATTCACCAAGCAGACCAATTTCCTGTACCTGTTCATCGCGTCGATCATCGTCGGCAGCATTCTGAGCATGGACCGGCGTGTGCTGATCCAGGGCTTCCTGAAGATCTTCGTGCCGCTCGCCGTCGGCTCGATCGCGGCTGCCATCGTCGGCACGGCCGTCGGCGCGGCGTTCGGTCTCGGCATTCGCCACACGCTGCTGTATATCGTCGTGCCAATCATGGCGGGCGGCGTGGGCGAGGGCGCGATTCCGCTGTCGATCGGCTATTCGGAAATCCTGCATCTGCCGCAAGGCGAACTGTTCGCGCAGGTGCTGCCGCCCGTGATGCTCGGCAGCCTGACGGCAATCGTGCTGTCCGGCGCGCTCGACATGCTCGGCAAGCGCTTGCCGCATCTGACGGGCCAAGGCCGCCTGCAGGTCGGCGAGCAGGACGAAATGGACCCCGTCAAGGAAGAAATCAGCGGCCATATCGACGTCACGCACATCGCAGCCGCCGGCATTACCGCGATCACGCTGTATCTGCTCGGCTTGATGTGCCGCAACCTGTTCGGCCTGCCCGCGCCCGTCGCGATGCTGTTTCTCGCCGTGCTCGTGAAGCTCGCGCGCGCTGTGTCGCCGCCGCTGCAGGAAGGCGCGTTCGTCGTCTACAAGTTTTTCTCGACGGCGGTGACGTATCCGCTGCTGTTCGCGATCGGCGTTGCGATGACGCCGTGGGACAAGCTGATGGCGGCGTTCACGTTCGCCAACATCGTGACCATCATCGCGACGGTCGCGACGCTGATGGGCACGGGCTTTGTGGTTGGGCGTCTGCTGAAGATGTACCCTATCGACACCGCGATCGTGAACGCCTGCCACAGCGGCCAGGGCGGCACGGGCGACGTCGCGATCCTGACGGCGGCGAACCGCATGACGCTGATGCCGTTCGCGCAGATCGCCACGCGCATCGGCGGCGCGATCGTGGTGACGCTGACGCTGATCCTGCTGGCGCATTTCGGCTGATGCGCGTGTCTCGCGGGGCATAACACTCAGCATCCGACGCAGCGCCGGATGCGGCAAATAGGGCGGGCGGCGCGACGGGTTCGCGCCGCCCGCTTTCGTCCTGTGCGCGGCGCGCGAACCATGCGCCGTCCCGTATCCCGCATGGGGCATCGATGAGGTCGAACGTGCGCATGAAAATAAGAGGCATACCGTTATGGGCATGGGCGGCCGCGGCCGCGCTGTATGTCGGCGTGGCCGTGGCGGCCGTCGGGTTCGCGGGGAGCCGCGCGATCGACGCGCTCGCCGAAGTCGGCGCGCACCGTCTGGACCTGCTGGCGGCAAGCCTGAAAAGCGAACTTGGCCGCTTCGAAATGATGCCCGCGATCGTCGCGCGGCAAGATAGCGTGCGTGCGCTGCTGGCCGCGGGCTCGCGCGCATCGCCCGATCTCGTGCGCGAAGTGGACATCTATCTCGAAGCCGTCAGCAACGAGGCGGGCAGTCTCGCCGTCGACGTCATCGATCTGCAGGGCAACGTGATTGCCGCAAGCAACTGGAACCAGTCGTTCAGCTTCGTCGGCACGAACGTGTCGTATCGGCCGTATTTCAAGGATGCGCTCGCGCACGGCTCGGGGCGCTTTTTCGGCATCGGCACGAATACGGGCATGCCGGGCCTGTATTTCGCGAGCGCCGTGCGCGACGCGGGCAAGCCGATCGGCGCGGCGGCCGTGAAGCTGAGCGTCGATGCGCTCGAAGCGGCGTGGCGCGCGCCGGGCGAAGCCGCGCTGGTGATCGACGGCAATGGCGTGATCGTCATATCGACCGTGCCTGACTGGAAGTTCACCGCGTTGCAGCCGATCACGGCGCAACGCCAGCGCGATATCCAGTCGTCGCGTCAATATGCGGGGCGCACGGTCGACGTGCTGCCGTATCGGCGCGTCGCGGAGAACAAGGACGATGGTCACGGCACGGCGTGGCTGGGGCGCTTTCCCGACTGGCGCCGTCCCGGGCACACGGCGCGCTTTCTTGTGATGTCGCGGCCCGCGCCGCAAGCGGGCGATTCCGTCATGGTGCTGCTCGACACGGCGGGCGCGCGCCATCAACAGGAACTGGCCTTTGCATTCGTGACGGGCGCGTTTCTGATCGCCGGACTGTATGCGTTGTACGCGGCGCAGCGGCGCCGCACCATCGCGGAAAAGCTGAAGGCGCAGGACGCGCTGCGGCGCGCGAACGATCAGCTGGAAATCACCGTCGCGCAGCGCACGGCCGCGCTGACGGCGGCGAACGAACGGATGCAGCAGGAAATCGTCGAGCGCAAGCGCACCGAGCAGCGTCTGCGCGACACGCAGCAGGAAGTCGTGCACGCGGGCAAGCTCGCCGTGCTCGGACAGATGGCGGCTGGGCTCACGCACGAGCTGAACCAGCCGCTCGTCGCGATACGCACGCTGTGCGACAACGCGCGCACGTTCTTCGAGCGCGACCAGCCCGCGCAGGCCGTCGCGAATCTGGAGCGCGTCGCGCGTCTGGTCGACGGCATGGCGGGGCTGACGGGCGAACTGAAGGCGTTTGCGCGCAAGCCGGATGTCGAGCGGATGGCGGTGTCGCTCGGCGAAGCCGTTGCGCATGCGCGGTTGATCTACGAAGCGCGCATCCGTGACGAGCGGGTTCAGCTCGACGTACGCATTCCGGCGGGGGCGACGGTGTGGGCGGAATCGAGCCAGTTGCAGCAGGTGATCGTCAATCTGCTCGGCAATGCGCTCGATGCCGTGCACAACGAGGAGAGGCGCATCATCACGATTGCCGCCGCCGATCCCGACGCGCGCGAGCGCGTGCTGTTCACGATCGCCGACAGCGGGCCGGGCATCGCGCCCGACGTCCTCGCGCATCTGTTCGAGCCGTTCGTGACGACCAAGCCGCGCGGGCAAGGGCTGGGCCTTGGGCTTGCGATCACGTCGCGTATCGTCGAGGGTTTCGGCGCGAAGATTTCCGCTGCGAATCGCGCGCACGGCGGCGCACAATTCACTATCGAATTCGCGGCGGCGACGTCGCAGAGGCTGGTACATGGCAGATGACATTCGGGTGCTCGTCGTCGAGGACGACGAGAACGTGCGCTTCGGCGTCGAGCAGGCCGTCGCGCTGGCGGGCTTTCCTGTCAGCGCTTACGCGTCGGCGGGCGAGGCGCTGGCCGAAGTCGCGCCGGGCGCGCCGCTCGTGATCGTGTCGGACGTTCGGATGCCGGGCATCGACGGCTTGCAGTTGCTCGACAAGGTAATGGCCATCGACGCCCAGATTCCCGTCGTGCTGATCAGCGGTCACGCGGACATTTCGACCGCCGTGGGCGCGATGCGGGTGGGCGCCTACGATTTCATCGAGAAGCCCTTTTCGTCGGACCATATTGCGGGCCGCGTCGCGCGCGCCGTCGAAAAGCGGCGCCTGACGCTCGAAGTGCAGGGCTTGCGGGCCGCGTTGCACAACTGGCAGGGCATCGAGGCGCTGGTGCTCGGCAAGTCGCCCGCGATGGCCGAGGTGCGCAAAAAAATCTTGCGTCTTGCCGACACGTCGGTGTCGGTGATGATCACGGGCGAGACGGGCACGGGCAAGGAGCTGATTGCGCGCAGCCTGCACGACTTCGGCGGACGGCGCGACAAGCACTTCGTCGCGCTCAATTGCGGCGGCTTGCCGGAGCAGATCTTCGAAAGCGAGCTGTTCGGCCACGAAGCGGGCGCCTTCACGGGCGCGATCAAGAAGCGGGTGGGCAAGATCGAATGGGCCAACGGCGGCACGCTGTTCCTCGACGAAATCGAAACCATGCCGGTGCCGCTGCAGATCAAGATGCTGCGCGTGCTGCAGGAACGCACGCTGGAACGGCTCGGCGCGAACGAGTCGATTCCCGTCGATTGCCGGGTGATCGCGGCATCGAAGGCCGATCTCGCGGCGCTGTCCGCCGAAGGCGGTTTTCGCGCCGATCTGCTGTATCGGCTGAACGTTGCGCAGATCGAGTTGCCGCCGCTGCGCGAGCGCCGCGAGGACGTGCCGCTGCTGTTCGAGCATTTCGTGCTGGCGGCTGCACGCCGCTTTGCACAACCCGCGCCGGTGGTGTCGGCATCGCAGGTGTCGGAGTTGATGACGCATGCGTGGCCCGGCAACGTGCGCGAACTGCAGAATGTGGCCGATCGCTTCGTGCTGGGCCTGACGGGCGACAGCCTGCTGGCCGAGGGCGCCAACGCCGCCGCCAGAGGCGCGACGCTCGCCGACCAGATGGCGTACTTCGAGCGCATGCTGATCGAAGACATGCTGCGGCGTCACAACGGCAACGTCGCGGAGGCGAGCGACGCGCTCGGCATGCCGAAAAAGACGCTGTATCACAAGCTGCGTCAGCTGAAAATCGCGGCGCGCGACGCGCAAAGCGAAGAGATCGACACGTAACGCACGCGCGATCAGCGACTGAAGTTCTCCGTCAATTCCGTCAACACCTGAACGAAGGCCTTACTCGCCGCCGTCCGATACGCGTCCTTGCGTTGCAGCAGCACGGCCGTGCGCGCCGGCAGCGGCGGGTCGAGCGGCACGGGATGCAACTCGGCATGCTCTCGTGCGATGCCGTCGGGCAGCACGGTTGCGAGCTGCCCGCGCCGTACGATCTCGACGATCGCACTGATCGAACTCACCTCGATGGCAACCTGCGGACGAATCCGGTTCTGCGCGCAGTATTCGTCGATGTAACGGCGCGTCGCGAACGCCTTGTTCAGCAGCACCAGCCGTTCGCTGGCGAACTCCTGTGCGGACAGCGGCTTGCGGCGCGTCGCGCGCGCATGGCCGCCGCCGACGACGAGACTCAATGTCTCGCGAAACAACGGCTCGCTTTCGATTTCCGCAGTATGGACGGGCTCGAACGCAATCCCGGCGTCGAGCCTGTCATCGGCGAGTTGCGCTTCGATCTGGTCCTGCGTGATTTCCTGAATGTCGATCGCGATGCCGGGGTGCAGGCCATAAAAACGATCGATCACAGGCCCAACGAGATACGCCGTGAAGGTCGGCGTCACGGCAAGACGCAGATTGCCGCGGCTCAGTTCGCCGACGTCATGTATCGCACGCACGCCAGCATCCAGATCCTGTAGCGCGAGCTTCGCATAGCGCATCCACGCCGCGCCCGCATCCGTGAGTTGCACGTTCCGCCCCGAACGGTCCAGCAGCTGCGTGCGCAGCGTGTCTTCCAATTGCCGTATCTGCTGCGACAGCGTGGGTTGCGAAACGTGCAGCGCCTCGGCGGCGCGCGTGAAATTGCGGTGTTCCGCGACGGCCAGGAAGTAACGGATATGACGCAGCAGCATGGCGAATTCCTCTTCTTCGATAACTATTGGTATTGCCTATGGCGAGGATCATAAACCCGTCTTGGACACTATGACGGAATGCGTCCATTCTCTGTGCAACGGGTCGCACTGAGCGACACTGCAACGAACGCCAGATTGAATGGAGCAGGCCATGCAAGAGATCATCGACGGTTTTCTGAAGTTTCAACGGGACATCGTGCCCCCGCGGAAGGAGTTGTTCCGCAAGCTGGCCACCAGCCAGACGCCGCGCACACTGTTCATTTCCTGTTCCGATAGCCGGATGGTTCCCGAGCTGGTCACACAGCGCGAACCGGGCGATCTGTTCGTGATCCGCAATGCCGGCAACATCGTGCCTTCGTTCGGTCCGGAGCCCGGCGGTGTGTCGGCAACGGTCGAATATGCGGTGGCCGCGCTCGGCGTGACGGACGTGGTGATCTGCGGCCACTCGGACTGCGGCGCGATGACGGCCGTCGCGACGTGCAAGTGCCTCGACCATATGCCCGCCGTCGCGAACTGGCTGCGCTACGCCGACTCGGCGAAGCTCGTCAACGAGTCGCGTGAACATGCGAGCGAGCGCGAGCGCGTCGATTCGATGGTGCGCGAGAACGTCATCGCGCAACTCAACAACCTCAAGACCCATCCTTCCGTTGCACTGGCGCTCGCGCAGGGCCGCCTGAATCTGCACGGCTGGGTCTATGACATCGAATCCGGCTCGATCGACGCGCTCGACGCCGCGACTCGGCAGTTCGTGCCGCTCGCTGCGCATCCCGATGTCACCGCGACGCCCGCCGAGTGCGTGGCTGCGCATTGATTCCCGGCTCGTCATTCCGACTGCCGATCTCACTACGTTGTTTATTCAAGGAGCAACATCATGGCCCAATCGCAAGTCACGCCGAACGCACGCGAAGCATTGACGGAAACCATCATCGACGCGAAGGTGCGCAAGAACCTCACGTTCGAAGCCATCAACGAAGGCACGGGCTTGAGCGTCGCATACACGACAGCCGCGCTTCTCGGTCAGCATGCGCTGCCGGAGGACGCGGCGAAGCTGGTCGCCGAACGCCTCGAGCTCGACGCCGACGCCGTGCGCCTGCTGCAAACCATTCCCGTGCGCGGCAGCATTCCGGGCGGCGTGCCGACCGATCCGACCATCTACCGTTTCTACGAAATGGTGCAGGTGTACGGCTCGACGTTGAAGGCGCTGGTTCACGAGAAATTCGGCGACGGCATCATCAGCGCGATCAACTTCAAGCTCGATATCCAGAAGGTGCCGGACCCCGAAGGCGGCGAGCGTGCTGTCATCACGCTCAACGGCAAGTATCTGCCGACCAAGCCGTTCTGAGTTCATCGCGTCGCGGATCGGGCGATCCGCGACATACGAAGTGCAATCGCTGATCTGAAAAAGGAGAGCCGTCATGTCGTCGCAACAGCAGGAAATTCGTCCGCCGCTTCCGCCGTTCACGCTGGAATCGGCCAAAGAAAAGGTTCGTCTCGCGGAAGACGGCTGGAATTCGCGCGATGCCGCCAAGGTCGCGCTCGCCTATTCGCTCGATACGAAATGGCGCAATCGCACGGAGTTCGCGAACAATCGCGACGAAGCGCGTGCGTTTCTCGAGCGCAAATGGCGCAAGGAACTCGACTATCGCTTGATCAAGGAACTGTGGGCGTTCGACGGTAACCGTATCGCGGTGCGCTACGCATACGAATGGCGCGACGATGCGGGCAACTGGTTTCGCTCGTACGGCAACGAGAACTGGGAGTTCGGCGCGGATGGGCTGATGCAGCGCCGCTTCGCGTGCATTAACGACATGCCGATCAAGGAGTCCGAGCGGAAGTTTCACTGGCCGCTCGGACGTCGTCCGGACGATCATCCCGGCTTGAGCGATCTGGGCCTGTGAAAGCCCGCGCCGCGCGCGGCGCGCCGACGCTCAGGGCGTGACGCGCGTGCGCGCCGGGTTGATCGGGCTCGGCGCGGTATCGGCGAACAGTTGCGACACGGGCAGGGGCCGCTGATAAAAGTAGCCCTGGCCGAACGGAATGCCGAGACTGCGCAGCGCTTCGTGCTGCGTCTGCGTTTCGACGCCCTCCGCGATCACTTCCATGCCGTAGTGCTTCGACACAGCCGCGATCGCGCGAATCAGTTCGCCGCCTTCACGGTCCACCTGCCGCACGAACTGCCCGTCGATCTTCACGTAGTCGAATGGAAAGCGGCCCAGCAAGTCGAGGTTGCTGTGCTGCGTGCCGAAGTCGTCGATCGCGAAGCGCACGCCGTGCGCCTTCAGCAGGTTGAAGATGCGTTCATTGCGCGCGTGCTTGTCGAGCAGAAAGCGCTCGGTGACTTCGAGTATCAGCGTGATGTCGTCGGGCAGCGTGCGTTGCACGGCCAGCACGTCGGCGGCGAAGTCCTTGCGTTCGAGATCCATCGGCGCGACGTTGATGGCGATGCGCAACGGGCGGATGTCCGTCTTCTGCGCGATCTCGGCAGTCGCGCGTTGCAGCACGAAACGCGTGACGGCGGGAAGCAGACTGCTGCGTTCCACTTCCGCCATGAAAATTGCGGGGCTCACGCTGCCCCAGCGCGGGTGCGTCCAGCGTATCAGCGCCTCGACGCCCACGATGCGGCGCGTCGCGATTTCGACGACAGGCTGATACGCGACATGCAATTGCCCGTGCCTCAGCGCCCGCCGCACCGACGACAGCAACAGACGGCGCGGCGCGAAAGCGATCAGATAGGCGGCGCCGATCAGCAGATTCAGAAGCACGGCGGCCGCGCCTGCAAGCGCACCATATTTCCAATGCGTTTGCGCGACGAACGCCGGCGCGGCTACCGCGACGATCGAGAATGCCCAGCGCGGCGACGACGCGCGCGTGCCGCGCAATGCGGCGGCCGCGTCGGCGGCAATTAGCGCGCGGCGATCGTTCAATGCCGGCGCGCCGGGCACGACGAGCACGACCTGTTCGGCTTCGTAGCGAACGCCGTGCGCGAGCGCATCGGCCAGATAGGTCGCCTCGACGACGTACAGCAAACCCTCGTCCTTCCCCGTCGGAACATAGAGCGACATGACGGGCGCCTGCGGCTGGAAAGGCGTGCCGGCGATCAGATCGATCGTGATGCCCGACGGTTCTCGGGGCAGATAGACGGACAACGGAATGTCGATGCGTCCCATCGATGAAGAGCAATACAAACGCCCTTTGGCGACGAGGTTGATGCTGCGCACGTATTGCACGTACGTCTGCAGTTCCGTCAGCCGCTGCTGGATGGGCGCGCAACGCTGCCCAGGCAGCGCGGACAACGCGCTTTGCTGACGCGATACGACGTTATCGAGAATGCGGTCGATGGATTCGACCATGTCGCTCGCGATCAGGCCCTCGCGCTCGCGAACGGCCGTGTCCGCCGCGTGTCTCGCCCAGATGACAGCCGCCACGACAATGCAGACGCCGCAGATCATCGCGATGACGAGCGCCGCCGCGGGCGTGAAGCCGCGCGCGACGAGGGGGGGCTGGCGAATCGAAAAAGGCTTCGTCACGGGGTCCGATACGGGATCACGACATGAGGACGATGCACCGCGTGTGCCGCGCTATCGCCGGATGAATATAGCATGCGTGCATTCGCGAGAAGCCGGGCCGGCTGCGTCGATTCTGCAATCACTCGCATGGCAGTCCTGATTAATTGGCGCACGTATCGTTCAAGGGCTGCGTTGGAACACACTTCCAAATCGTCGATGCATAAGCACACGAAAAAGCGCTCGAAATTCATTTACGTCTGATTAATAGCGATCGCGTATTGCTTCATGCTTAATAAATAACGGAAAACGCGAATTCATTTTGAATGGAGTTTAACCGGTTTGCATAGTAATTAAGGCCGGAAAATATTTTGTAATGAACGTTGACACGCTGACGTTTGCCCAACTAATCTACCGTCCATCGTAAGCCGACAGTCATTCCGCGAGGGCGCATTATCATCGCGCGAACTGTCGGCAACGCGAGTCTGTTCGCGAGCGGCAACTGTCGCGCGCGCCGTTGTCACGTCGTGGCTTTTCTCTTTCTCGTTTTAAAAACGTAAGTATCGGCAAATCAGGTCGAGGCTTATTTTCGTCGGCATTTTTTGCCAATCTTTCATTCGCCTTAAAGCGTGTGAGGGGACCTTTTTACGCCTTCATTTTTAATAAAAACAAAGACTCGTCACCACACATTTCCAGGCTGCTTTATCCGATCAGGACGAACCATGCGATCAATATTTCGGTTAAAGGTGCAGTGTGTGTTACTGGCAACGACGCTGGCGTTAGGTGCATGTGGAGGCTCCGACGACTCAGGCCTGACGTCGAGCAAGACTGCGCAGGCGGGCGCGACGGCACCCGCCGCGCAGCCCGCGCTGTCGGCGCCGTCGCCCGTTGTCGCCGATGCGTCGGTCAACAAGTCGGTGCCGCCCGTCGAGCTTCCCGATACCGTGAAGCCGATCAATTACAAGCTGTGGTTCCGGCCCAATGCGGATCTGTCGTCATTCGACGGCCGCGCCGATGTCGAGATCCAGGTGACGAAGAACGTCGACCAGATCGTCATTGCCGGGCATCGGATCAAGTTCGTCAACGGCAAGACCACGCTGCAGCCGGGCAACGTGCAACTGATCGCGACGCCGCAGGACGATGGCGACTTCTATCAGCTGCGGCCCGTCAGCGGGCAGATTCACGCCGGCAACTATTCGCTGCACATGGAGTGGTCGGGCATCATCAACTTCAAGACCTACGATGATCCCGCCACGAAAACGGGCGGCAGCTGCGGCAACGATCCGTATCCTGGCTGCTCCGCGGCGGAGGGCGTGTTCCGCGTCGACCTGAAAGGCACGGACGGCTCGACGAGCGGCGCCATCCTCACGCAGGGAGAAACCAATCTTGCGCGCCAATGGTTTCCCGGCTGGGACGAGCCCGCATTTCGCACGACGTACGAAGTGTCGGCGGACGTGCCGCAGCAGTGGCGCGTCGTATCGAACGCCGCCGAGAAGCCGTCCGTCAACGTGGATAGCGGCTACAAGCGCGTGTCGTTCGAGAAGACACCGCCGATGCCGCAATATCTGCTGTTCTTCGGCGGCGGCATGTTCGATACGCTCGAAGACGATTTCGTGAGTCCGCTGCACGACGGCAAGAACCTGCACTTGCGCATCTTCACGCCGCCGGGCATGCGCGACTGGGCCATCCCCGCGATGCAGCAGACCAAGCAGGCGCTCGATTACTACTATCGCTATACGGGCATACCGTTGCCGCTCACGAAGTTCGACACGATCGCCGCAAACGACGCGTTCAAGGAGCAGAAGGATCTGAACTTCGGCGGCATGGAGAACTGGGGCGCCATTCTCGAATTCGCCGACGATATCCTTCCGCAGCCCGGCACGCCGATGTCCGATTACGGCGTAACGGTGCTCACGCATGAAGCGGCGCACCAGTGGTTCGGCGACCTCGTGACGCTGGACTGGTGGGATGACGTGTGGATGAACGAATCGTTTGCGACGTACTTCGAGAACAAGACGAAGATCCTGTTCTTCCCTGATCGCTTCAGCTGGACCGACGAAGTGAAGACCAAGTACGCCGTGATGTCGCGCGATCTGAGGAACACGTCGTTCCCGGTTCAGCCGAACTTCAACGACTGGGCCTCGAACGACTTCGTGCTGAGCGCGAGTCCGTTCACGTACGACAAGGGCGGCATCGTACTGAAGATGCTCGAAAACTATCTCGGCGACGGCGTGATGCGCAGAGGCTTGCAGCAGTATCTGGCCGACTACTCGTTCGGCAACTCGACGCCCAAGCGCCTGTGGGACGAACTCGCGAAGGCCAGCGGCGAGCCGATGGTCGCGATCGGCGACAGCTTCGTGCGGCAAACGGGCGTGCCGCTCGTGTCGCTCGACACGCAGTGCGATCTGACGAGCAACGAAACCGTCGTGACGTTGAAGCAATCGCCGTATCCGAACCAGAACCTGTATCCGGGCATCCAGTGGACGATTCCCATCACGCTCGGCTATGGCGAGGGTTTCGCGCGTCGCAAGACGGTGGCGATGAAGGACACGCAGATGCAGGTGCGCGTGAACGGCTGCACGGGTGTGGTCGCGGACCCGAGCGGGCTCGACTACTACGTGACGAACTACGGTGACAACGCGTGGAGCCAATTGCTCGCGCAGAGCAGCGCGTTGACCGATCCCGTGCTGCTGACCAACCTGCAGATGGAAGCGAAGATGCTCGTGAATTCCGGGCTCGCCGATCCGTCGCGCGCTACTTCGATCGGCTCGATCACGCCGCCTGTCACGGCGATGGCGCGTCGTCAGATGCTGGTCGCGCCGCAGGTCGAGACGGTTCGCCCCGTGCTGCGTTATCAGGGCAAGCTGAAGTCGCGTGACAAGACGCAGTAAGCAGGTGACGTGAGCGTGCGCCGTTGCCGTCCGCGACGCGAACGGGGACGGCGGCGAACGCGTGGCGCGCCGCGCGCTTCCGGCATCGTGTGGGAAGCGCGCGACGCGTTTTCGCATCGGCGAATGCTTGCGGCCGTTGGGTCAGGCGCGCAATTCGGCTGGCTCCAGAAAAAAGCCGGTGCTGTCCGCGAGCTGGCCGATCATGAAATCGATGAAGGTTCGTACTCGCAGCGGCTGCTCCGTGCGATGCCGGTAGTAGATGTAGATCGACTCGCGCTGCGTCAGGTGCTGCGTGAGCAACGGCACGAGCCGTCCCGCGCGAATATGCGCAACGGCCGAAAAACTGCCGAGCTGTCCGATCGCCACGCCCGACAGCACGGCTTCCGTCTCCGCGTCGATGTCGTTCACGCATAGCGTCGCGGCAATGTCGCGATAGACGATTTCATTGCCGATCAGAAATTCCCACGGCGCCTGTTTGCCCGTGTTCGCCCGCCGATATCCCGTGCAGCGATGGGCGTCGAGATCGTCGATGGACTGCGGCGCGCCGTGCCGCTCGATATAGGCCGGCGACGCGCACACGATCAGTTGAATAGGCAGCAGGCGCCGCGCGATGGCGCCGCCCGCGGGGGGCGAGCCGCCGCGAAAGCCGACATCGGCGCGGTCGCTGACGAGGTCGGTGAAGTGATCGTCGAAGCGGACGTCGAGCTGCACGTCCGGATAGCGCGCGGCGAATGCGACGATGGACGGCCACAGCACCGCGCGCCCGAGTGCCGTCGGCGCGCTGACGCGCAACGGGCCCGCGACTTCGTCTTTCGCGCGACGGGCGTCGTCGATTGCCGACGACAACGTGGCGAGCGCCGGCTCCACGCTGAGCAGCAGGCGTTGTCCTTCCTCCGTCAGGCTCAGCTTGCGGGTGGTGCGGTGAAACAGCCGCACGCCCAGCGATTTCTCCAGCTGCATGACGGCCTGGCTCGCCGCCTGAGGCGAAATGCCCTGATCGACGGCTGCCTTGCGCAAGTTGCCGAGTGTCGCGGCGCGGACAAAAATCGAAATGGCGCGCACCTCGTTCATGGGCCGTCCCCGTTTTTGACAGGTGATTAGCAAGTAAAAGTTGATTATCAGTCTAGCAAACGACGGCTAGTTTATGCGAATCGCTCGTCCTATCCTTCGTTCACTTTCACCACCAACGTAGGAGCAGGTCATGAGCAGCGTCACGCAACAGCAATTCAAACGCGTCTGGTTCATTACGGGCGCATCGCGCGGTCTGGGCGCACTGATGGCCAAGGCGGCGCTGGCCGACGGCAACGCCGTGGTCGCCGCAGGCCGCAACGTCGGCGCGATTGTCGAGCGGGTGGGCGAGTCGCCCGCCCTGTTGCCCGTCGCGCTCGACGTCACGAACGAGGCGCAAGCCAAGGCCGCCGTCGAGGCAGCGCTCGCGAAATTCGGCCGTATCGACGTGCTGGTCAACAACGCGGGCTTCGGTCTGCTCGCGGCAGTCGAAGAATCGAGCGACGCGGACGTGCGCCGCATGTACGACACCAACGTGTTCGGTCTGTTGAATGTGACGCGCGCCGTGCTGCCCGTGATGCGCAAGCAGCGCTCGGGTCACGTGATGAACCTGTCGTCGATCGGCGGCTATCGCGCGGCGGCGGGCTTCGGCGTGTATAGCTCGACGAAGTTCGCCGTCGAGGGCATCACGGAAGCGCTGCACGCGGAACTGAAGCCGCTCGGCATTCACGCGACGGTTGTCGAACCGGGTTATTTCCGGACGGACTTTCTGGACGCGACATCGCTGCTGGTCGGCAAGGAGATCATCGACGACTACGACGAGACGTCGGGCAACGTGCGCCGCTTTGCGGTGGGCATGAACCACAACCAGCCCGGCGACCCCGAAAAGCTCGCGACGGCGCTCGTCACGCTGGCGGATGCGCAAACGCCGCCGCTGCGCCTGCCGCTCGGCACGGACACGCTGAAGGCGATCGCCGACAAGAACGCGTTCGTGGCCGCGGAGACGCAGACGTGGCGGACGCTGTCGCAATCGACGGACTTTGCCGTCTGAGCCGGTATGACGGGACGAAGCGGTCCCTAAAAAAACAGCGCCGCTGCGTGAGCAACGGCGCTGTGTGTGGTTCTGCGTCCCGCTTTGGAGCCTATTTCGGCGGCGGCAGCGACGGATCGAGCCTCGCCGAATCCCTCACGAGTTGGTCCGTCAGCGCTGCAGCGACGGGGTTCGAACCGACGCCCGGCTTCGACGAAAGACGTTGTTCCTCCGTCGCGGCGCGAACGGCGGCCATATTGGGCGGCGGCAGCGAAGGATCGGGCTTCGACGAATCGCGCACGAGTTGCCCCGTCAGCGCCGCGCCGGAGCGCGGCGCGGCTTGATACGTGCTGCGCTGGTCCGTGCTGGCGCGCGCCGTATCGACATTGCCGGGCGCCGTCGATGCGGGTGCCATCGATGCGGGTGGCGGCAGCAGCGGATCGAGCTTCGCCGATTCGCGCACGAGCTCATTCGTTTCGGGCGTCGGGCCCGCCGACGGCACGGGGCGCTCGAAGCCATCGCGTCCCCGCTGCACTCGCTGTGCTCGCATGAATTTCTGCTGCGCCTGCGCGCTCGCGTCCGGCACGTTCACGGCCGCGACATTCGCCGACGTCGTCGAGGGAGCGGGCCGTGGTTGCGGTTGAGCTTGCGGCTGCGGTTGTGGCTGCTGCGCGAACTGCGCGGCGGGCGCAGGCGCGGCGGCGATTGCCGGAGCAGGCGCAGGTGCAGGCGTAGCAGGCACGAGCGGCTGCTGCGCGGCGGCCGTGTTCTTCGTGATCGCGCTGCCGGTGGCCGAAGGGGGCGCTGAACCGATGCTGCCTTCCGTCACATGACTTTCGCTGCCGCGCGAATCGATCGCGGGCGAGTGCGTGGGTTCGTCCATGCCGGCAGTGGCTTCGGCGGTCGCGCGGCGATCGGCCTGAAGGAGCATCAGATACGTGGTGCCTGCGACACCCAGCAAAAGCGCTCCCAGAATCAACAAGATCTTTCCGGTATTCATGATACTGACTGACGAATTCGTTCAAACGACGTGAGCCAGTCATGATAAACGACTGGTTACGGGCTTTATTCAGACAAATAGCAGCAAGTGGCGGACCTGGCGCGCAGGCGAGCGAGCGACAACAGAGAGCGGCGCTCCCGCAGGGCGTCCCGACAAGGCGAAATGTCATGCGCGCCTGATCGACACAGATGCGGCGCGTCGAGGTTCGCTGATTATCGAACGCTAAGGTTTAGTTTGCGTGTCGAGAACGGGCGCATTGACAGCGCCCGGATTTGCACTACTCATTGCACAACTAATCATCTGATCAATATCAGCGACTGAAGTCGGCCAGTCCCTGTTGCCGACGCATGCCATGACGCAGGAACCAATGCCGAACCGCGCTGAGTTTGCGCGGCAAACCGGGCATTCGATTGCCCTCGATACGGGCTTTCGCGCACGACGTTGCGTACTCGATCGCTTCTTCCTCTGTTGAAAAGTAGCCGAGGATGCCAAAAGCTTTGCGCCGTCCGCTCGGACCGGTGACGAATACGCTGGCCGCGTATCCGCGCGCGGCCACGGATGCAAGTGGGATGATGACGTGGCGCCTGTAGTGCACCGCATGCCTGTCCATGAGCGATCATCCTCCAAGGGTTTTGCCCTACGCCACATGGTACACGTTGCAAAACTGTCACCGCAATGCATTACGGCGGCGAAAAAAAAGCGCGCCAACAAAATGTCGACGCGCCTTGTGATGGATGTATTCGTGTGATCTTTGTTGCTTCCACTACGTGTTCGTCTGGCGCTTGCGCTCCATCGGTTCGCCGAGCACGAATGCGCCGCCCTGGAAGCGTTGCGCAGCGTCGTCGTACTCCGCGGTCGGCGCAGTAGCGGGGAAACGCTCCGCGAACTGCGTTGAGCTGTCGCGCGGATTGAAGCCGAGGAAGTTCGCTTTCGTGTTGTCCCACCACTTCACGGGGTTATCCGACGCGCCATACACGACGACATGCCCGACGCGATTCGTGAATAGCGAGCAGCGCACCAGTTCGATGAAGTCGCGATAGCTCAGGTAGGTGACGAGCATGCGCGGATTCTTCGGTTCTTCGAACGATGAGCCAATTCGCAGGCACACGGTCTCGATGCCGAAGCGATCGAAGTAGTAGCGCGACAGCGATTCGCCGAAGCATTTCGTCACGCCGTACAGGCTATCGGGTCGCTGCGGCGCGTCGGCGTCGAGGACTTCCGTGACGGGGTGAAAGCCGATCGCGTGATTCGAACTCGCGAACACCACGCGCTTTACGCCATGCCGGCGCGCGGCTTCGTACAGGTTGTAGGTGCCGCGGATGTTCGCTTCGATCAGGTCGTCGAAGGGCGCATCGATCGAGATGCCGCCCAGATGCACGATCGCATCGACGCCTTCGACCATGTGCGTCACGGCTTCGCGGTCGGCGAGGTCGACGGCGACCGCTTCTTCGTGCGCGGCTGTTTCGCCCGTCGGCACGATGTCGCTGACGCGCACGATGTCGGCCCATTCGGCCAGCGCGCCGCGCAGCTGGCGGCCCAGGTTGCCGCCCGCGCCAGTCAGCAGCAGACGGCGGAAAGGCTTGCGCGGCACAGCACATGTCTCGTTCATGGAGGGTCCTTCGAGTTTTTGGGAAAACGTTTTCCTACTATAAGGGCGGCAATATCCGATCGTCAATCGCCCATGGAATAAAGGCTGCGTCGGCACCGGCGTCGTTTATGCAGCCGCCTTTTCTGCGACAATCGGCGTAAGCCAAACGAAACGGTTACCTTGCGCATGAAAAAAGTTTCCCTGACGATCCGCGACGTCGCCGTTGATGCGGGCGTGTCGGTCGCGACGGTGTCCAAGTACATCAACGGCGCACAGCGCTTTTCGCCCGCCGTCGAAGCGCGGCTCAAGGAAGCCATCGAGCGGCTCGGGTATCGGTCGAATCCCCTCGCGCGCTCGATGATCACGGGCCGCACGCGCACCATCGGTCTCGCGATCCTCGACATCAGCAACCCGCACTTCACGAACGTCACGAAGGGCGCGAATCGCGTCGCGCTTCAGCACGATTACACGCTGCTGCTCGTCGACACGGAGGAGAACCAGGCGCGCGAGCGCTCGCTCATCGAAGCGCTCGCGCAACGAGTAGACGGACTGATCGTCAGTTCGCGCATGCCCGACGAAGAGTCGCAGTGGATGCTGGAGCTTCGCAAGCCGCTCGTGCTGCTGCGGCACAGTCCCGGGCTGCCCATTCCGAGCGTCGGCATCGACAACCGGCTCTCCACGTACATGCTCGCGCGTCATCTGCTGAATCTCGGGCATCGGCACATCGCGTATCTCGGCTTCGGCCAGGCGCGCATCAATGACGAGCGCATTCGCGGCGCGCGCGAGTGTCTGTCGGAAGCCGGGCTCACGCTCGACGTGCACGACGCGCACGCGCCTACCGCGCAAGCGGGCGAGCAGGCGTGCTCGCGCGTGATGCTCGGACCGCAGCGGCCGCAAGCCGTGATCTGCTACAACGACCTGATCGCACTTGGCTTCATGAAAGAAGCGGCGTCGCTTGGTTTCAAGCTGCCGCGCGATGTCTCCGTGACGGGCGTCGACAATGTGCCGTACGGCGAGTACGCGTCGCCCGCCCTGACCACCGTCGACATCCAGAGCGAGAAGATGGGCGAACTCGCGATGCAGAAGCTGATCGACGGGCTCGCGGGCCGTACCGAGACCGGGCATTCGATGTTCGAGCCGCGCCTGATCGTGCGCGAATCGACGGCCGCTTGCGAATGAAATCACAGGTTCGGCTTGGCGCGCTGCGAGGACAGGCGCGCCGCTCGACGCGGCGCGCCATGTGCGCCATGTGCGATCAGGCATCGAGTTTCGCGGGCGCCATGCGCGGCGTCAGCACATGCATGATCGCGAGCGCGAGCAGGTAAGCGAGCGCGCCGATCGCGAACAGCACCCAGTAGTGTCCCGTGCGTTGCAATACCTGGCCGATCACTTCGGAGAACAGCACGCCGCCGATCGAACCCGCCATCCCGCCGATGCCGACCACGGCGCCCAGCGCGCGGCGCGGGAACAGGTCGGAAGCCGTCGTGAACAGATTCGCCGACCAGCCTTGATGCGCAGCCGCCGCAAGACCGACGATGGCCACAGCCCCCCACAGATTATCGACTTGCGAAACAAACGCGATGGGCAGCACGCAGCATGCGCAGATCAACATCGCTGTCTTGCGCGCGGCATTGACGCTCCAGCCCTTGCGCAGCAGCGTCGATGAAATCCAGCCGCCGCCGATGCTGCCCACCGTCGTGATCGCGTAGATGACGACGAGCGGCAAGCCGATGTGCTGCATGTCCATGCCGCGCGATTCGTTGAGCCACTTCGGCAGCCAGAACAGATAGAACCACCAGACGGGATCGGTCAGGAACTTGCCGATCAAAAACGCCCACGTCTCGCGCTTCCGGATCAACTGGCCCCAACCGGGCGCGGCTGCGTTGGCGTTGCGCGCATCGGCGGCTTCTGCTTCGTCGATCTGATCGTCGAGTTCGGCCTGCACGCTGCGGTCGGCGGGACGATACACAGCGAGCCACACGGCGAGCCAGACAAGGCCGATCGCGCCGATGATGATGAAGGCGGCGCGCCAGCCGTAGATCACGGCGAGGGGCGGAATGATCGCGGGCGCGAATACGGCGCCGATGTTCGCGCCGGAGTTGAAGATGCCCGTCGCGAGCGCGCGCTCGCGGCGCGGAAACCATTCGGCCGTGGTCTTGATCGCGGCGGGAAAGTTGCCGCCTTCGCCGATGCCGAGCAGCGCACGCACGGCCGCGAAGCCCAGCACCGAGCCGACGGCCGCGTGGAGCATCGCGGCGATGCTCCACACCAGCATCGCGCCCGCGTACGAGATGCGCGTGCCGAGCCAGTCGACCACACGCCCGAAGCACAGCAGGCCGATCGCATAGAAGGCGGAAAACGCGATCACGATGCGGCCGTACTGCACCTGCGTCCAGCCGATTTCGTGCTGAAGCACGGGCGCGAGCAGACCGAGAATCTGCCGGTCCATGTAGTTGATGACGGTCGCGAAGAAGAGCAGTGCACAGACGGTCCAGCGAAAGCGGCTGGCGGCGCGCACGACGCCGACGACGGCAGATTGCATGTATGTCTCCGTTTGCGGCATCGCTCGTCGCGCCGCATCTTTTTCGTGGCCGGCGACGAGCGCCGGGGCGGGAGGTGCGGCGCTATCGTGTGGGCGGCGCGCACAGCTTCCGTCATCTTTGGAAAACGTTTTTCCAAGAATAGGAGGTTTAGCGCCGCTTGGCTAGTACGTGTTTTCCGCCATGTCTCGCCCTTAAAGGGTTTGATGGGAAGGTGGATGCCGATCGAAGAAGTTAATCGTTTTCTTCATGCCGCCGCGAAGGGCTCGAGCCGTGCGCGTTCATCCCCTCAGTCGCGCACCTGCTTCGCGGCGATTTGCAGCACGCTTTCGAGCTCGGGGAGATCGACGGGCTTGGTCAGATGCAGGTCGAAGCCCGCAGCCTCTGTCTTCGCGCGGTCTTCGCTGGTGCCGAGGCCCGTCATCGCGGCGATGACGGCGCCTTGCGCGGCGAGCGCGCTGCGGATATGCGGCAGCGCCTCGAAACCCGTCATCTTCGGCATCGACAGATCGAGCAGCACGAGATTGGGTTGCAGCGTCTGCGCAAGCTCGATGGCGGCCGCGCCGTCGTAGACGGCATGCGCCTCGTGGCCGAGCACCTGCACGAGCGTGGCCATGCTGTCGGCGGAATCGACGTTGTCGTCGACGACCATCACCTTGAGGTCGGCGGGCTGCAACGGCGCGCTTGCCTCGACACGTGCGCCGTCGTCGCTCGCCGAGCGGGTGCATTCGGGCAGCCAGACCGTGAATACGCTGCCCTTGCCGCGTCCTTCGCTGTGTGCGTCGATGTGGCCGCCGTGCAGATCGACGATCGCGCGTGCGAGCGTCAGCCCGATGCCAAGGCCGCTCTTGTCGGCCTGCTCCTCGGTCGGCGTTTCCTGCACGAACAGGTTGAAGATCGCGTCGATCGCGTCGCGGTCGATGCCGCGCCCCGGGTCGTGGATGCGGATCGCGAGCAGCCGACCCGAGCGGAACACCTGCAAGCTGATCGACGCGCCCACGGGGCTGAACTTCGACGCGTTGTTCAGCAGGTTCTGCACGACCTGAACCATGCGCGTGAGATCGCCTTCGATATACATCGGCGAGTCGGGCAACTGCACGTCGAGCGTTTGCTCGCGTGCGGCGAATAGCGGCGCGCTGCCTTCGATGCTCAGTTGCGCGATGGCCTGCATCGACACCGGCTTCGGCTCGATCTGCACGCGTCCGAGCGTGACGCGCCCGGCGTCGAGCAGATCGTCGACGAGCCGCGTCAGGTGCGACAGCTGCCGGTCGATCAGTTGATGCTCGGGCACGAACGCGTCGTGACTGTCGGACTTCAACTGCAGCATGCTGACGGCATTGCGCAGCGGCGCAAGCGGATTGCGCAGTTCGTGACCGAGCAGCGCGAGGAACTGGCTCATGCGTTGGCTCGACGCTTCGAGTTCTTCGAGCCGCCGCCGCCGCGACATATCGCGCGTGATCTTCGCGAAGCCTAGCAGCGAGCCGTTCGGATCGCGCAGCGCCGTCATGATGATGTTCGCCCAGAAGATCGTGCCGTTCTTGCGCACGCGCCACTCTTCCACTTCGATGCGGCCTTCGCGCGCGGCGAGATCGAGATCGCGTTGCGGCCTGCCCGCCGCGATGTCCTCGGGCGTATAAAAAAGGGCAGCGGGCTCGCCGAGCACCTCGTGCGGCTCGTAGCCCATTACCTGTGTCGAGCCGGCGCTCCACGTCGTGATGTGGCCTTGCGGGTCCAGCATCGTGATCGCGTAGTCCTTGATTGCATCGACGAGCACGCGAAAGCGCTTGTCAAGTTCGCGCGCGTTGAAGCGCTCGGTGACGTCGCGGATGAAATACGCGAGCTCGGTGCGTCCGTCGAACTGCACGGGACACACGGAAAGCTCAGCAGGGAACTCGTTGCCGTCGATGCGGCATGCGGTCAATTCCGTGCGGCCGCGCTGCAGAAGCTGGTGGGCATGCTGGCCCGGCGCGATGCGGAACACGTCGAGTTCCGCGTAATGCGCGCGGCAGCGCTCAGGGAACAGCGTGTCGAGCATCGCGCGACCCATCACGGCATCGCGCGCATAACCGAACGTGTGCGTCGCCGCGTCGTTCCATTCGATGATGATGCCGTCGGCGTCCGTGCACACGAAGGCGTCGTGCGTCGTGTCGAGCACCAGACGGCGCCGCCGCAGCGACGCTTCGAGCTTGCTGTCGGCGGCTTCGCGCAGGCTGATTTCAGTGCGCAGCCGCGCGATGGTGATGGCGTTCTGCTCGATCAGCGTGCGGTTTTCCGCGAACACGCGCTGGTGCGCCATGCCCGACGCGACGAGCGACGTGATCCGCTCGAGCGTTTCGATGTCGTCGGCGGAGAAAGCGTCCGTCCTGTTCGCCATCAGCTTGACGACGCCCGCCACATCCGCCTGATAGAGCAGCGGCGCGACCACCATCGACGCCGCGCCGACCCGCTTGCAAGCCTGCGCATCCACGCGTGGATCATTCGACGTGTCGCTGCTGTACAGCAGGTGCTTTTCGAGCGAGCACAGTCCCGACAGACTGCCGTCGCGCTTCAGACGCAGGCCGACATGATGCGCGATGGTGCCGCTGCACGCGCGATACACCATCTCGTCGCCGTCCACCCATTCGATTACTGACGCATGCGCGGCCGGCGCGAGTTCGAGCAGCGAGTCGGTGACGAGCGACAGAAAGCGGTCGAGGTCGAGCTTCGCAGCCGCGATTCTGGAGTGCGCGTCGATCAGCTTTCTCAAACGCGCATTCGCCGAGCGCTCGCGATGCAGTTGCGCGGCGGTGTCGGCGGTGTCGATCTGTCGGTCCTGACTGTCATTCATCGTGGGCGGCTCCGTTGACGCCGATGGCGCCTGCGTGGACGAGTCTGGGTGGCACGCACGTGGCATACCTATGCACGATGCATCCATCCGACCCACACTCTTCCGACGGTTATACACGCTCGCGCGGCAGGCGCAACGGTCCGGGCGCGGGCGCTTGCGAGCGCGGCCGTGCGGGTAAGGCGCAACTCACCGAGTCAATTATAAAAAATGCACGCTGTTCAGATCGCTCGCGCGGGCCGTAATAGGCGGGCAGACGCAACGGCGCGGGACAGCGCCACTCAATCAACGCATTTGGACGGGGTATCACGCATGGGCATGCGTTCCATCGCAGTCAAACTGGGTCTCATCTTCGGCGTGGCGCTAGCGGCCACGATATTTGCGGTCACGTTGTACGTAACGCTCGATATACGCCGTCAGGCCATCGACAACTTCAACGACGCGGGGCTCGGCCAGATTCGCCAGATCGACGGCAGCTTGCGCGAGACGCTCGTGCGATCCACGATAACGTCGTGTTCCTGTCGGACATGCCGCTGGTCCCGTCGGCGGACAACACGGTGACCAGCTATCCGACGCACGGCGGACAGATGACGCCCGACACCAACGGCGGCGTCGAGACTGACATCTTCCATCTGCTGCAGCGCTTCGGCGACAGCCATCCGGATCTGCGCTACGTCTACGCGGGCACGCAGTGGGGGGCTACGTGCAATGGCCGAAGGGCAAGTTCACAAGCGATCACCACGCGCCGCTGGTCGAGCAGGCGGCGGCTGCGTCGCGCTCGCGCGAAGATCAAGGGCGGCAGCTCGACGAGGCTGTGGCGCGTTTCGTCTGAAGTCGGAGAAGGCGCACTGATTGGCTGCGACCGAACGGGACGACAGGTGCGTGTGCGCGCTCGTCTGCCAACATGCAGCCGACGCGAATCGCAAGCGCGCAGCTAAACGGGAAATCCGCCCGCGAACCGTTCGCGCAGATAGCCGACAAACAGTCCCACCGCGCGCGGCACATGCGACGCATACGGCCTCACGATATAGAGTTGCTCGGCGAACGCGCCCGTCACGCGCCATTCGGGCAGCACGACGACAAGCTTGCCAGCCTGCACGGCGGCTTGCGCCGTGAAGTCCGGCAGCAGCGCGATACCCAGGCTTTCCAGCGCCGCGTCACGCAGCGTCTCGCTGTTGTTGGCGCAGAACTGTCCCTTCACGGGCAGCGTGACGGGTCGCGCGGCGCTCTTGCGCGCCGTCTTGCGCTCGAACGACCACATCGGCTCGCCCGTCGAGCGCGGATAAAACAGGCAATCGTGCGACGCCAGCTCTTCCGGTGCCTTTGGCGTGCCGCGCTTGCGCAAGTAGGCGCGCGTCGCGACGATCACCGAATGCGTATCGCACAGTTTCCACGCGACATGCGTGTCGGGCGGTTCCGCGCTGTGACGTATCGCGAGGTCGAAGCCCTCGTTGGCGAGCGAGACGAGCCTGTCGGACACCTCCAGCTGCACGCGCACTTCAGGATTGGCCGACAGGAACTCGGGCAGCTTCGGCACCAGCTGCTGCCGCGCGAGCGCGACGGGCGCGGTCACGCGCACGAGTCCGCGCGGCACGCCCGATAGCTCGCGCACCTGCGCGAAGCTCGCGGCAATTTGCGCATATTGACTGCGCGTGCTGTCGACGAGTTGCTGGCCCGCTTCCGTCAGGCGCACGCTGCGCGTCGTGCGCTGCACGAGCGAGATGCCGGCGGCGCGCTCCAGTTCCGAGATGCGCTGGCTCATGGCCGCCTTGCTGACGCCGAGGCGCGCCGCTGCGGCCGTGTACGTGCCCTGTTCGGCGAGCATGGTGAGCCAGTGCAGATGCGTCCACAAGTCTTCGATATTTTGCGTATTCATACACTTATTGTTCACTGTGGAAAACAGTGATTTCAATGGTAGCCTCTTTCCAGCACGTCCGCTGCTTTCTACACTTGCTGCAACATCCATCACAGAGGAGCGGACATGCAAGCGTTTTCGGACAATGCGGACGTGGGGCATTTCATTCACGGACAACGGGTCGACGGCACGGGAACCCGCAGCCAGGCCATTTTCAATCCGGCCACGGGCGCACGGGCGCGCAAGCTGTTGCTGGGCGAGACGGCCGATGTCGAGGCAGCCGTCGCCAGCGCCAAGGCCGCGTTTCCGAAGTGGGCCGACACGCCGCCCATCCGGCGCGCGCGCGTGATGCTGCGTTTCCTCGAATTGATGAACCGTCATCGCGACGAGCTTGCCGCCATCATCACGGCCGAGCACGGCAAGGTGTTTTCCGATGCGCAAGGCGAAGTCTCGCGCGGCATCGATGTGATCGAATTCGCCTGTGGCATTCCGCAATTGCTGAAGGGCGATTACACGGAACAGGTGTCGACGGGTATCGACAACTGGACCATGCGGCAACCGCTGGGCGTGGTCGCGGGCATCACGCCGTTCAATTTTCCGTGCATGGTGCCGTGCTGGATGTTCCCTGTCGCGATTGCAGCGGGCAACACGTTCATTCTGAAGCCGAGCGAGCGTGATCCGTCGGCTTCGCTGTTCATGGCCGATCTGCTGAAGCAGGCTGGTTTGCCCGATGGCGTGTTCAATGTCGTGCAGGGCGACAAGGTCGTCGTCGATGCGCTGCTCACGCATCCCGATGTGCGGGCGATCAGTTTCGTCGGCTCGACGCCGATCGCGAACTACATCTACGAAACGGGCGCGAAGCACGGCAAGCGCGTGCAGGCGCTGGGCGGCGCGAAGAATCACATGGTCGTGATGCCCGACGCCGATCTCGACAAGGCGGTAGACGCGCTGATCGGCGCCGCATACGGCTCGGCGGGCGAGCGCTGCATGGCGATCTCGGTGGCGCTGCTGGTCGGCGACGTGGCCGACAAGATCGTGCCGCGTCTGGCCGAGCGCGCGCGTAACCTGATCGTGAAGAACGGCATGGAGGCAGACGCCGAAATGGGCCCGATCGTCACGCGCCAGGCGCTGGAGCGCATCGAAGGCTATATCGCAGAGGGCGCGAAGGAAGGCGCGACGCTCGTCGTCGACGGACGCGGGCTGCGCGTGCCGGGTCACGAGGACGGCTTCTTCACGGGGGGCACGCTGTTCGACCATGTCACGCCGGAAATGCGCATCTACAAGGAAGAAATTTTCGGACCGGTGCTCGCTTGCGTGCGCGTGAAGGACTTCTCGGAAGCGGTCGAGCTGATCAATGCGCACGAGTTCGGCAACGGCGTGGCCTGCTTCACGAGCGATGGCCATGTGGCCCGCGAATTCGGCCGCCGCATCGAAGTCGGCATGGTCGGCATCAACGTGCCGATCCCGGTGCCGATGGCATGGCACGGCTTCGGCGGCTGGAAGCGCAGCCTGTTCGGCGACACGCATGCTTACGGCGAGGAAGGCGTGCGCTTCTACACGAAGCAGAAGTCGATCATGCAACGCTGGTCCGAGAGCATCGAGAAAGGCGCCGAGTTTGCGATGCCGACGGCGAAGTAACGTCGGTTAGCCGTTGCGGCTGATCGCAGCAGCACGAAGCAGCCTGCCGCAAGGAGGCTGCTTTTCTTTGTTGTGAGGCTTTGATCAGACGTTTGACCGCATGCAATGTCGTATGTCGTCGCGCGCATTGTTCCCGATTTGAAAACTCTGAATTCTGCGCAGCCCGATTTGCCGATCGAGTCTAAGGGTTTAGCCTATGTCTAACGTCAAACATCGGCGTTTGAAACAAACGTCGTGACATGCAATGTAGAGGTGAAAGCCATGAAGCGCGAATCGTTGAATTTCCGGAATATCGATGACCATAGCGGCGCAGGCGCGCGCGTGCGCGTAGAAGCGGTGTCGGCTGAGAAGGCTCAGGCTGCGGCTGTGCCGCGCAACTGGGCATGGGCGCATGCCAGTGAGTCGTACGATTGGATGGATACGCATAGTCCCGCGCCCGTGACGGAACTGTGGGACTAAGCCATCCCATCCCGTATCGGTATCGATTGTGAAACGAAGAGTTGCTGGCCGCGATGCATCGCGGCGGCCAGCAGTGTGTAAAACAAGGTGATGTGTCAGGCGAGCGTGAGCTTGACGTCGATGTTGTTGCGCGTCGCGTTCGAGTACGGACACACGATATGAGCCTTGTTGATCAGATCCTGCGCGGCCTCGCGCTCCATGCCCGGTAATGAAATCTTCATCGCTACTTCGATGCCGAACCCATTCGGAATCGGCCCGATACCAACGCTCGCGTCGATCGATGCATCGGCGGGCATTGCGATCTTGTCCCGCGCGGCAACGAATTTCATCGCGCCAATAAAGCACGCGCTATAACCGGCAGCGAACAGCTGTTCCGGATTGGCGCCTTCGCCGCCTTGTCCGCCGAGTTCCTTCGGCGTGGTCAGCTTGAAGTCCAGATTGGCTGCAGGCACGACCGCGCGACCGTCCCGGCCGCCTGTAGCCGTTGCATGTGCAGTGTAAAGCGCCTTTTCGAGCGACATAGCAAACTCTCCTTCGATGAAGTGCTGCTTGGTGGAATGTTGCGGGTCAGGCTGATTTTGCTGCTTTCAGCTTGCGGTATTCGAGCGCGGGCAGGCCGCCCCAGCCCCAGTTTTCCGTCGGCACCTCTTCGATGACGACAAAGGTGGATTCGAGCGGCTTGTGCAGCACGTCGAGCAGCACCTGGCTTACGCCTTTGATGAGCTGCGCCTTTTCCTCGGCGCTCACGCAGACTGCACCGGGTTGCGTCCCTTCACGCGTAACCTGAATCGTGACAATCGGCATCTTGCTCTCCTCGATCGTAGTTGAGGAACGAAGCGCGCGCCAGCGACGCTTCCTCGTGCCACTATGGCACGTCGCGACGCGTCGAAGCCTGCGGTACAGCCGCAAGCCGCGCCCCCTGACTTCGACACGTTTTCGTCATCATTTTCGTCATCATTTTCGTCACCAATCCGACGTTCGACGCGCACGCCGCATAGTGTTGCAAAGCTTTCGTTTTCGTGCAGATGAAGGCGCGTGCGGTGCTCCCCTTCAGGCGGCACAGATGCCCGACGCGTTCGCGGTCGCGCACGGGCATCGTAGGCGCGCTCAGCCCGCGCGCGCGAGCTGCTGGCGAACGGCGGCTTCCGTTTCGTCATAATCGCCCTCGCCGAAGTGGCTATAAACAACGTGTCCTGTCTTGTCGATCAGATAGACGGCCGGCCAGTATTGATTGCTGTAGGCGTTCCACGTGGCATAGTGATTGTCCTGCGCGACCGGGTAGCGCAGTCCGTACTGCGCGATTGCCGCGCTGACCTTGTTCGTCTCGCGCTCGAATGCATATTCGGGCGTATGGACGCCGACCACCACCAGCCCTTGGTCCTTGTACTTCTCATAGAGCTTTTCCACATGCGGCAGCGTGTTCACGCAGTTCACGCATGTGTACGTCCAGAAGTCGACGAGTACGACTTTGCCGCGCAACTGCTGCATGGTCAGTGGCTGCGAATTGAGCCAGTGATCGATGCCGGTGAATTCGGGCGCAATGCGATTGGTCTGGATCTGTGCGGAAGGCGCCGCACCGCTGTTCGCGACCATCGCGCCGAGCGCGGCGATGGCGGCCACGGCAGCGACTGTCGTCAAGGTCCTGATTCGGGAGATCATGTGAGCGTCCTTTGAAATGAGCGAATGAGCGAAACTGCATGGCCGTATTGGAACGGCTACGCGTATCCATGCTGTGTCGTCATGTCTTGTGTTTGCATCGTCTTGTATCCGGATGGTGCGTGGATACACTGGGACACAAACGGATGCGTGGCCTGCGCTATAAAGCAATCGTGACGCTACGTTGGAGGGAACATGAAACGCCTGTTGGCAATCTTCCTGTTTTTGGCTGGCGGGTTCGCCACTGAAATCACGCATCCCCTGCAATGCTCGACGATCACGTCGAGCGGCGTGCAGCAAAAACGACGCAAGGCATCGGGGACCGAATGACGAGCTTGATGCCGTGTATCTGAACATATCGGCGATGCACGGCGACACGAATGGCTGCATAACAGATTCATTCCGTACACAAGCCAGATACGTTCACGGGTTCAAATATCTCAACGTTGAGGATGGCTGGCGACGGCAAGTACTGGTCGCCGCGATCTTCGTGAATCAACCCTCTCTCGTGAGATAAAACCATGAAACCCCAATCGCTCGTTCTTGCTGCTGTGATGTCGCTGCCTGTCGTTTCGTTCGCGCAATCGAATCAACCGTTGACGCGCGCCGACGTTCGCGCGCAACTCGTCGAACTGGAGAAAGCGGGCTACAACCCGGGTTCCGATGCGACGCAATATCCGAGGAACATCGAAGAAGCGCAGGCGCGTGTGAACGCGCAGCACGGCATTGGCGTCGCGGACAGTTCTTATGGCGGATCTGCAAGCGCCAGTTCGGCGGCAGGCGCGAAAGCACACGGTGTGAACGGTTCGGATTCAATCTACGCGCGCCCTTGAGCGCCCGTTGTTGATTTGGCCAGAGCCCGCGCAGAATGCGTCGCAACGTATCAGCGCAACAGATAGCCCTATCCGAACCCTTCGCTTGATCTCTCTCGTGAGCGATGCGAAATTGAATCATTGGTTCTTCACGAGACCTTTGATCAATGAGCACGCTCACCGCTGTTCAACGCATCGGCCGGTTCGCCGCCGATGCGCGTTCCCATCATCTTTCGCCGCAGGCTCGCGGGCTCTTCAAGCGGAACATTCTCGATAGCCTGGGTTGTGCGATTGCGGCATTGCCCGGCCCGCCGTTCGCGGCGCTGCGAGACCAGTTCGACGAGTATCGCGGTGGCGGCAACTGCTCGCTGATCGGCGGCGGAATGACTTCGCCGGATCAGGCGGCGCTGTACAACTCAGGTCTCGTGCGTTACGTGGATCTGCTCGACAGCTACATGTCGCCGGGCGGTTTGTGCCATCCGAGCGATAACTTCGGCGCGGTTCTCGCCGCGGCCGAGCATGCGTCGGCGAGCGGCGAGGACTTCATGCTCGCGCTGGCCGTCGCCTATGAGATCGGCTGCCGCATCACCGCGATCGTGCCGGTGATGGCAAAGGGTTTTAATCACGCGATCCAGTTGGCGATGTCGGCGGCGGCGGGCTCAGGCAAGCTGTTCGGCCTGAATGCCGATCAGCTCGCTCACGCGATTGCCATTGCCGCTGTCGACAACGTCTCGCTGTCGTGCGTGCACTCGGAGCCGGTATCGCACTGGAAGGGCTTTTCGCCCGGCATCACGGGCATGCGCGCGGTCTATTCGGCATCGCTTGCAAAGCGCGGTTTTACGGGTCCGCTTCGCCTGTTCGAAGGGCCGAACGGCCTTGAACGGATGTTCGACCAGCCGCTCGACGTCGACTGGGAAGATGCGCGCCTGGACGTCATCCACCAGACGGTGATGAAGAAGTACTGCTCTCTGATTCACGGTCAGCCGGTACTCGAAGCGACGCTCGCACTCAAGCGCGCCAATCGCATCGCGAGCAGCGACGTCGAAGAAGTGGTGTGCGATATCTTCCAGACGGGCTACGACATTGCGGGCGGCGGCAGCTTTGGCGCCAAGGACAACCCGCAGACGAAAGAGCAGGCCGACTACAACCTCAAGTATCTGATCGCGGCGGCGTTGCTCGACGATCAGGTGGGACCGGCTCAACTCGAACCGGCCCGCGTGCAGGCGGCCGATGCGCAGGCGTTGCTCAAGAAAGTGACCGTACGTCCCGATGCTGCTTTCTCGGCGCAATATCCGCATGCGCTGAATACGCGCGTGACGATACGGTGCGGCGATGGCCGCGTGTTTTCCAGCGAGCACGTGGGCTTCGAAGGCGGACTCGACCATCCCTTTACGTGGGAGCGCACGGTCGAGAAATTCCATTGGCTAAGCGAGCCGTATGCCGACAAGGCACTGTGTGAAGCGATCGTCGAACTGGTTTCGACGCTTGAAAGCCATTCGATCGACGATCTGACGCAACTGCTCAGAAACGTGAATCCGCAAGCAGCATTTCCCGCGCGGCACGCGGGAATCCAATAACGGTTGATACATTCAGGAGAGACGAATGGCCCTTATTTCATGCGATATGCGCTACGGCAGAACCGACGAACAGAAACGTCAGCTTGCGGCAGGCCTGCTGCGTGTCGTGAGCGAGGCAACAGGCGAGACGAAGAACGACATCTTCATCGTCTTTCGCGAAGGCAGAGGAATCAATTTCGTCGAGCATGGCGAGCATCTGCCCGAATACGTCGAAGGCGCCGCCAACGACAAGGAACTGATCAGCCGGCTCAAATAAACGGGAGCAACCGCATGCCTTTCATCGAATGCCATATTGCGGCCGGCCTTGCGCCGGCGCGTCGCGAGCAGCTCATCCGCGACATCATCCAGGTCACGCACGACACGATCGGCTCGGACCCGAAGATCATCAACGTGATCCTGCATGAACATCCGCGCGAGAACATCAGCGTGTCGAGCCGCATCAACGGCGAAGACTTCCGGCAGTCGAACACGGCCTGACATAGGTACCTGTGATGGCCAGTGATCAGCCGGCAGTGCGCGATTCGTCTTTGGTGTACGATGAGGATCGACCTTGCGGTCCCGTCCCTCACGGACGGCATGTGACGGGCACGACGGCCCGTCAGCCCGGGCAGGGCATTGTCGATTTCATCAAGGTACCCAGCATGGATGTCGCCGACCTCAAGGTGTTCGAGGCAGTGGCCCGTCATGGCAGCATGAACCGGGCCGCTACCGAACTTCACACAGTTCAGTCGAACGTCACGGCGCGAATCCGCTCGCTCGAACGCGAGATCGGTGTCGCGCTGTTTCAGCGGCATGTGCGCGGCGTGAGTCTTACGCCTGCAGGGCAGCGCATGCTGCCGTACGCGGCGCGCATGGCCAAGCTGCTCGCCGATGCGCGGCTCGCCGCACTCGACGATGGACCGCCATCAGGCGGCCTCGCACTCGGCACGCTCGAAACGACGGCGGCCTTGCGCCTTTCGCCGATACTCAGCAATTTCGCGCGAATCTATCCTCAGGTGCGTCTGTCGCTGACCACGGGCACGAGTTGCAGCCTCACGGAAGACGTGGCGGCATGCAGGCTCGACGGCGCATTTGTCGCGGGTCCGGTGGATCATCCCGAACTGCATGCGGAGATGATCTTCCAGGAAGAACTGGTGTTGGTGACGTCGCGCAACGTGTCGTCGGTGGATGCGCTGCCCGCTATGCCCGAACTCAAGACCATCGTGTTTCGGCTGGGGTGTTCGTATCGTCAGCGGCTCGAGGCGCTGCTCGCGGAAATGGGCATTGTTACGGCGACGCCGCTCGAATTCGGCTCGCTGGACGCGATCACCGCGTGCGTCGCGGCGGGCATCGGCATCACGCTGCTGCCGCGCGGCGTGGTCGCCCGCGCAGCGGAAGACGGCATCGTCGCGATTCATTCGCTGCCGCCCGAAAAGGCGCAGGTCGCCACGTTGTTCATCCGTCGACACGATGCGTATGTGTCGAGCGCGATGCAGGCCTTCGTCGACGTCACGCGATCGCGGCTCGGCCCCGTCATGGCGGCAGCCTGAACCATTCACGCAGCCTGCTGCTCGGTCTCCAGGAAGGGCGTCCTGTGGCGCGCGCCGTTCGCGCGAAAGAAGTCGGTGCAAAAGTCGACGAAAGTTCTAAAGCGTGCGGGCAGCAACTCGCGATGCGAGTAGAACAGGCACACTTCCACCTCGCTGTCCGAAATCGAGCAGCCGGGCAGCACGGGAACCAGCTTTCCCATTGCCACATCTTCGCGTGCCACCGCTTCCGGCAGTTCCGCGATGCCGGCGCCGGCGAGAGCCGCCGCGCGCAGCAGCACGTCGTTGCCGTCCATCGACGACATCGGAATGATCTGCACAGGGGCGCCGTTTTCGATCACCTGCACATAGTTCGTGCTGCGCTGGCGCGACTGCGGCGGCAGCAGCAGAAAGTGTCCGGCGAGATCCGCCGCGCGGCGCGGCGTGCCGTTCTGGTCGAGATACGCGGGCGACGCCACGAGCGAGCGCGACGATTTGAACAAGGTCCTGCGAATCACGGCGGATTGCTCGACCTGATTCGGCGGCAGCATCGCCATGTCGAACTGCCCGTCGTACAGATTGACGGCGCCTTCGTGCACGGAGACAACGAGATTCACATTGGGCGCGACGCTGCGGTAGCTGGACAGAAACTGCGAGAACGTTTCGCTCACGAGCATCGGATGTATCACGAGGCGCAGCTTGCCGCTGTCCACTTCGCGTTCGCGCGTGATGCGGCGATTCGCTTCGTCGAGTTCTTCGAGCAGCCGGCAGCAGCTCAAATAGTACGATTGCGCCTCTTCCGTCAGCGTGACGGAGCGCGTGGTGCGATGAAGCACGCGCGTCTGGATGGACGCTTCGAGCTTCGCAATGGCCTTGGAAATGGACCCCGTCGTGACGCCCAGCGACGTCGCTGCCTTGCTGAAACTCTGATGCTGCGCCGCCGAGACGAACGCTCTCAACATGTAAAGCTGATCCATGTTCAACCTCTGCTCCGTTGCCGCCGCACTTCACTTGGCACCACTCTAGCAACAGATCAGAAGGAGGACGCGCGGTTTGTTTTGATAGGGGTATCACCGGCGGTGATAGGCCGCTTGCGCTGTCCGGACGTGGAGGAATAGCACGAGCAGGGCGCTGTGCCCTAGTGCGGTTTAGCCGCCTGCCTGGGTGCGCGGATCGAAATCGAATTCAATCCGGATGCCGCCGGGCTCGTACACCATCGTGTGCCGTTTCGGCCCGCTACCGAGGTTCTCCGGCGCGAATTCGACCTTCACGCCGGGCCAGTTCGACACGCGCGCGAACACTTCGTTGAACGCCGCTTCGCTGCCGACGCGCAGCGCGAGATGATGCAGGCCGACGTTGGTCTTGCGGTCGAACGCGACGCAGGTCGCGGGATCGCTGGCTTGCCACAGCGTCACCATCACGTGTCCGTCCGAGACGAATGCGGCCGGATACGCAGGCCGTTCGCCGACCTGGGTCCATTGCAGGCATTCGACGAAGAAGTCGCGCGTGAGGCCCAGATCGCGGACGGTGAGCCCGACATGGTCGATGCCGGCGGTAAGTGGCTGCGTAGTCATGTGGAGTCGTCCCGTAGCGGTTGTGCGGTCATTATAGTAAGTCGCGGCTGCCATGACTCTTGATTCGCTGGAAAGGGAAGATTGCGATTCTGGCACCGGAATAGATTGATTTCCCTATTTGTCTATGGAAACGTACACAGCCGCCAAACGTTTGCGCGTTTGGTGCGAGCGTTGACGTCGTGCATACTTGTCGACTGCACGCGTTGCGCGCGAAACATGGGCGAAATGGGCAAAACGCGTGCGACGAGAACCGCAAAGTCATCGAGAGGAGAAGGCGAGTCATGCCGTTGGTGCCGCTGTCGCAACGGGAAGTCACGATCGGGGTTCCGCTGCCGTTTTCCGTCTACACGGCGCACGGCAGGCTGCTGATCGGCCGTGGGCACATCATCCATAGCGCGGAGCAATGCGAGCGGCTGTTCGCGCTGGGCGCTTTCCGGCACCCGCTGCCGGGCGAGCGTCGCCACGACGCGAACCCCGCGCAGAGCGGCGAGGCGCCCGCTGCGGCGCGCGCGCGGCGCGACCATGACGATCAGGTGTTGGTCGGGCCGTTTCCCAATTCGGGCTGCACGCCCGAAGACTTCGTGATCTCGCTGGCAAGCGGCCCGGCGCTCTCGGCGCGTACGCGTTTTGTCGGCGTGCTCGACGACGTCAGCCTGCTGCTGTCGGGCAGCGGCGTGGACGCCGCGTTCGCGCCGGGCGTAGCCGTCGAAGGACAGTTCATAGCGGGACGGTACCGGCATGCGTTCGATTCGGAAGTGATCGGCCGGCACACGGCGCCGTTCGACGTGCTTTATCTGCGCCATCCAAAGGAAGTCCGCTCGCGCACGCTGCGCCGGCACGTTCGCGTCGGCATCGACGTGACCGCGCATCTGTCCACGAACGATCGCCCGATGGCGGGCACGGAAGTGCGCGCCGTCGACCTCAGCGCCGCAGGCGTCGGCCTGCTCGTGAACTCGAATTCGCTCGCGCCGGGCGAGCACTTCAAGCTGTCGCTGCCGCTCGCGCACGCGGGCCGCGTCCGCACGGCGCCGCTGAACTGCATCGCGCGCAACCGGCGCACGAAGGGCGCAGACACGCTGGTCGGCGCGGAATTCGGCAACACGTCGGGCGACGTGCGCGCGCTGGTGCGCGAGTACGTGCTCGACATTCTGACGGGCGCGTTGCGGCCCAACTCGTTCGCCTAACGTCATCCTCGTACTGGGCCGGGCATGGGCCCGTGACGCCGTCACTGTAGGGACGTTGTACGGCTGCAGGTTTTCCCCAAGGCACACAGGGGATA
>BBSL01000177.1 GCA_001319865.1 Burkholderia sp. E7m39
CTTTGGAAACGCACGGCCGCAGCGCAACCGTTTATCCGCGGAACAAGGCGCGCGGCAAGGCGTGGCAAGGCGTGGGCAGCGCCTGGCAAGCGCGTCATCCGCGCGGCCGTGCCGCCCTATACCTACATATGATTCTCGCGACGCGCCTATTCCCATAAGATGGAATCAACCTGAACGGCATGACGCAGCACCGTGCCGTAGTCACTTAACGGCCGAGGAAAGTCGCTTGCAGATCAATCCAATCGCTTCCGTCATCGACGACGACGAATCCGTCCGCACCGCGATGTCGAGCCTCGTTCGTTCGCTGGATTGGGATGTCCGGCTGTATGCATCGGCCGAGGCGTTTCTTTCGACAGGCATCTCCAGCCACGTCGCGTGCATTATTTCCGACGTGCAGATGCCCGGCATGAGCGGCCTCGACATGTACCGGCATCTGCTCGATCAGGGCGTGACGCTGCCCATCATCTTCATTTCGGCGTTCGCGTCCGACGCGGTGCGCCGTCAGGCGCTCGATCTCGGCGCGCTATGCGTGCTGACCAAGCCCGTCGACGGCTACGAAGTATCGCGCTGTCTTGCGCAACTGGAGCCGGACGGCTCGCATCACGAATGAAGTCGGCGCGCCTTGCCGCGCCGCGCCCCTGCGCCATGCTGTTTCGGGGTATTCGGATAGAATTCACTCCAGATCGGGATGGGCCGGCTTCCTGGATGTCTGACCGTCGAGCGACGCGTCCGGCGGTGCCAATCAGGGTGCCGCCGCCCGCACGCCAACGCTCGCAAGGAACGCCTATGCCGAACCTGTGCCGTCCGTCCGTCGTACCCGCCGTACTCCGCGCCCGCGGAGCGTCATGATGTTCCGTCAGAGCGCCGGCATGACGTCGGCTCCCGACGCGCGCATTCTCCTTTCTCTTGCGGCCATCATCGGCGTCGTCGTGTTCGTGATCGACGCGCTGACGCCGCTCGATATCGCCATTGCCGTGCTCTACGTGGTCGTCGTGCTGCTAGTCGCGTCGACGGGCTCGCGCCAGGCAGCGATCGCCACGGCGGCGACGTGCGTCGCGCTGACCTTGCTCGCGTTCGCGATGTCGCACGACGAGAACTATTCGGGCGGCTCGATTGCGCGCTGTATCGTGAGCCTGCTCGCGATCGGCACGACGTCGTTTCTCGCGTTGCGCAATCAGGCGAACACATCGCGGCTGCAGGAGCAGATCCAGTTGCTCAACCTGACGCACGACGCCATCGTCGCGTACGACATGAACGACCGCATCACGTTCTGGAACCAGGGGGCGGAAGCGCTGTATGGCTGGTCGGCGCAACAGGCAATCGGCCAGCGCATTCACGAGCTCACGCGTACGAGTTCGGCCATTCCCCTCGACGAACTGCGCGACGAAGTCGTGCGCAAGGGCCGCTGGGAAGGGGAGCTGCAGCGCGTGCGCAGCGACGGCAGCACGGTCGTCGTGTCGAGCCGCTTCGCGTTGTGGCGCGACGACAAGGGCAGGCCGTGCGCGGTGCTCGCGACCAACAACGACATCACCGAGCGCAAGCGCATGGAAGCCGAGTTGCAGCGCCAGCAGGAAGAGCTGCGCGCGACCATCGATGCAATTCCCGGCATGGTCTGGAGTTCGTCGCGCGACGGCGAACTGAGCTACATCAACCGGCGCTGGAACGAACTCGGCATCACGCTGGGAGAGAACGGCGGCGGCGTGTGGACCTCGATCGTGCATCCCGACGACTGGCCCGCGATGCAGGCGGCGTGGCGCGGCGCGATTGCGACGGGCAAGCCGTTCGAGAACGTCTCGCGCATCCGGCACAGCAACGGCACGTACCGCTGGATGCACATCGGCGCCGAGCCGTTGCGTGATGCCGACGGGCGCATCCTGCGCTGGTACGGGGTGAATACCGACATCGAAGAGCGCAAGCAGGCCGAGCAGGCGCTGGAGCGCAGCGAGGCGTTTCTCTCGGACGCGCAGCGGCTGAGCCGCACGGGCAGCATCGGGACGCGGCTGCCGGCAGGCGACATGTGGTGGTCCGACGAGGTCTACCGGATCTTCGAGTACGCGCCCGACTATACGCCGGGCATGGAGTTGATCGTCGCGCGCACGCATCCCGACGATCTCGAACTGGTTCGTCAGGCATGGGACCGCGAGCTCGCGGGTGCGCCGTATGTCGACGTCGAGCATCGGCTGCTGATGCCGGACGGTCGCGTCAAGCATGTGCATTACGTCGCGCATCTGGCCGCGCCGCAGTCGGCCGCCATCGAGTACGTCGGCGCATTGATGGACGTGACGGAACGGCAGGTCGCGCAGGAAGCGCTCGACCGCTCGACGGCGGAACTCGCGCACGTGACGCGCGTGACGATGCTCGGCGAACTCGCGGCGTCGATTGCGCACGAGGTCACGCAGCCGCTCGCCGCGATCGTGACGGCGGGTGACGCGGCGTCGCGCTGGCTGAACCGCGCCAAGCCCGATCTCGCGGAGGTCGGCCAGTCGATCGGTCAGATGGTCCGCGACGCGAAACGCGCGAGCGACGTGATCCGCCAGATCCGCGCGATGGCGCAGAAGCGCGATCCGAGCCAGGCGGTGCTCGACGTCAACGGTATCGTGAGAGAATCGATCGAACTGGTGCGGCGCGAGCTGGACGCCGCGCGCGTGGAACTCGAAGCCCGCTACGTCGAACCGCCGCCTCTCGTGTGCGGCGACCGCGTGCAACTGCAGCAGGTCGTCATCAATCTCGTGATGAACGGCGTGCAGGCGATGTCCGGCGTGACGGGGCGCGCCAGGCGCATGCGCGTCGGCACGCGCCGCTTCGACGAGCACTACGGCCAGGTGTTCGTCGAAGATTCGGGCACGGGCATCAGCGAGGAAAACGTGGGGCGGCTCTTCAATGCGTTCTTCACGACCAAGCCCGATGGCATGGGCATGGGGCTGTCGATCTGCCGCTCGATCGTCGAAGCGCATGGCGGGCGTATCTGGGCCGAGTCCCAGCAAGGGCAGGGCGCAACGGTCCAGTTCGTTTTGCCTGTCGATAAAGGATACTGTGATGAGCAGCGATGAAATGAACGACCCGAATCAGTCGATCGTCTATGTCGTCGACGACGACGATTCGATGCGCGCGGCCGTCGGCATGCTGCTGCGCTCGGTGGGTTTCAGGGTCGAGGCGTTCGGGTCCGCGCAGGAGTTCCTGTCGTTCGTCAAACCCGACATGCCGAGCTGCCTGATCCTCGACGTGCGCCTCAAAGGTCAGAGCGGCCTCGCCGTACAGGAGCAGATCGCGGCGGGCGACGTGCGCGTGCCCATCATCTTCATGACGGCGCACGGCGACATCGCGATGTCGGTGAAGGCGATGAAAGCGGGCGCGATGGATTTTCTCGCCAAGCCGTTCCGCGATCAGGACATGCTCGACGCTGTCGCAAACGCACTCGCGAAGGATGTCGAGCGCCGAAAGTCCGAACGTTCGGTTTCCGATCTGCGCCGCCGCTATGAATCGCTGACGCCGCGCGAGCGCGAAGTGATGGCGTTCGTCGCAAGCGGCCTGATGAACAAGCAGATCGCCGCGGAAATGAACCTCAGCGAAATCACCGTGAAGATTCATCGCGGCCAGGCGATGAAGAAAATGGAGTCGCGCTCGCTCGCCGATTTCGTCCTGAAGGCGGAAGCGCTCGGCGTCAAATCGCTCGAGTCCGGCGCGCCGCATCGCGCCCAGCGCGGCTCGTAAGCCTGGCCGGCGCGCTGTCGCTGGCACCCATCCTCTCTTTCTTTCTTCACGCGGCGAACGGCGGCAGACGTTCGTCGCGTTGCCGCGCGCTCGCCTCGCGCACAGTGCATCCGTTTTCAGCGGATTCGTTTTCGGCGAGCACGGCCTCGCACTACTGCGTCCCGGCGTGCGCGCGTATTAAACCTTCATATAGGTTGACTCAACCAATCGACTGAGCGGGCAACCGAATGTACGGCTAGGCGCGTCAGTTCCGTTTGTTTAACTTTGATTCATCGCGGCAATGCTGGATCAGCACCTGGCCGCAAGCGAATCACTGTATCGGACGGACCTGCCATGACTACCACTATGCTCGATCTACCCGTTTCCCTCGCCGATGTCGCGTCGCGGCGTCCCGCCTCGCCCATCGTTGCGGAACAGAAATGGCGCCGCCACGACGCGTTGCCCGCCGACGCGTCGGCACGGCACCCGCGCGTGATCGTCGCTCGCTGGACGCACGCGGGCGACGCGCCGCTCGAAGTGACGAACGAGGGAAGCGAGACCGACCATTGCATCGGCGTGAACCTGAAGTGCGCTGCGCTCACGTTCGATCACGCCGGACGGCGGCTCGTCCACGGCCGCCTGACGGCGGGCGCCGTGCAGGTGACGGCGCCTGCCGTGCCGACGAAGGCCGTGTTCACATCGACAGCCGACGTGCTGCATCTGTTCGTCTCGCAGCCGGTGCTCGCCGAGTGCTACGAAGATCTGTTCCAGCGCGCGCCCGCCGGCGACATCGTGCTCGACGATCCGCAACTGATCCGCGACCCCGTTCTCGAGCGGCTCGGCCAGGCGCTCGCCGTGTCGCAAAGCAACGACGCGGCGCTCGGCAAGATGTTCACGGACAGCGTCAGTCTCGCGATGGTGTCACGCGTCGTGTCGCGCCATTTCGCGGGCGCGACACGACGCGCGCGCGAAGCCGCGCCGCTGCCGCAGTGGCGCATGAACCGCGTGATCGAATTCGTCGAGGCGCACCTTGCCGAACCCATCGGCCTGGCTGAAATCGCGGCGAGCGCCGGGCTCACGCGCATGCATTTCGCCGCGCAATTCCGTCGCGCGACGGGCGTGCGGCCACATGAATATCTGCTGCGCCGGCGCGTCGAGCACGCGCAACATCTGCTGGTGACGTCGAAGCACAACGTGATGGATGTCGCGCTCAGTTGCGGCTTCCGCTCGCAGGCGCACTTCACGACAGTGTTCAAGAAGTTCGTCGGCGAGACGCCGCACCGCTGGAAAGAGAAAGCCAACGACGCGCGCTGAGCGCTGCCTCGCAGTTCGAATCCGTCGCTATCCAACAGGAGTTTCGACATGCTCGCAAACATGAACGCCAATGTGATCGACCCGTGGACGCAAACCATCGGTCTGCTGGGAACCTCGTCGCGCGGCAGCAGCGCGCAAGGCGCCGTGCGGGCGCGTCAGAAGGCGCGCAGCAACGACGCGCGCTTCGGCGCCCTCGTGACGCTGATAGACCGTCCGACGCCGTCAACGGCCACGATTGCGTGGCGCGACTCGACGCGCGGCTGTTTCGGCGACCAGGTCTGGCGCATGGCGCGCGCCCGCGCGGCCGGCTACTGCGCGATGAGCGGGCAGGCGATCCGTCCCGGCGACGCCGTGTACAAGCCGAATCCGCGGCCTGCGCCCGTCAATGGCGACGCGATGATTCTCGCGACCGTGCTGCGCGAAGCGACGCTCGTCTGAGTGCGTGCGGCGGGCTGCAGGGCGGTGGCCGATGTCCGCTGTGCTGCAGCCCGCGGCGCCCGGTGGCATAGTGCCGATCTAGGCTGCGGCGCGCCTGCGAACGACGGGCGTCGTGCGAAACAGCTTGTTCACTGTGCCCGGGTTCACGAATGGCAGATATCGTCGGCAGCATGCGCATCTTCGTCCGCGTCGTCGAGACGGGCTCGTTCACGGCGGTAGCGAAAGAGAACGACGTGACGGCTGCGCAGATCTCGCGCGCGGTCACGTCGCTCGAAGAGCAACTGCATACGGCCGTGCTGCATCGAACCACGCGGCACCTGTCGCTGACCGAGGCGGGCAGCCGCTTCTATGAGCGCGCAAAGGTGATCCTCGCGGACCTCGATGCCGCCACCGACGAAGCGCGCAACGCGAGCGTGTCGCCGGCCGGCAAGCTGCGGCTGCACTGTGCGCCGGGGCTTGCGCAGAGCACGGTGGCGGCGGCGCTGGTCGGCTATCAGATGCGGTATCCCGACGTTTCCGTCGAGCTGAAGATCGAGCAGAGCATGCCGAATCTGGTCGAGGAAGGCTACGACGTATCGCTCATTTCGGCGACGCAGTTGCCCGATTCCATCTACGTCGCACAGACGCTTGGCGCGGCGTGGGCCGTGATGGTCGCCTCGCCGGACTACGTGAAGCAGCACGGCATGCCCCTCACGCGCGAAGACCTCGATGCGCACCGGCTGCTGGAACTCGAATCGCCCGCGTCGCCATCGCGCGAATGGCATATCGAAAGCGCGCACGATGCGCACGTCGTCACGCTTGCGAAAGCGCCGATGCATATCAATGTGCCCGATGTGCTGCGCGCGGCGCTGCTGGCGGGCGCGGGTATCGGCACACTGGCGACGTATTCCGTCGCCGATGATCTCGCTGCGGGCACGCTGGTGCGCGTGCTGCCGCAATACAGGCTCAAGCCTTTTACCGTGTTCGCTGTGTATCCGTCGCGGCGCTATCTCGAGGCCAAAGTCCGCACGTTGCTGGATCATTTGCGTTCGACGCTCACGCCGGCGCTTGAGCAGGCGATCGAACGGGTCGAGGCGTTGGTGTTGGCTTGAGGTGGCGTTGTAGTGGTGTGTTTGCCCTCCGCGCTGGCGTCCGCGTTGCGCCTTCGCGGCGCGGGCGTTGCCGTTGTGTGTTTGCCCTCCGTGCTGGCATCCGCGATAGCGCCTTCGCGGCGCGGGCGTTGCCCCTGTGCGGGGCGGCACTTACTTTCTTTGCCGCCGCAAAGAAAGTAAGCAAAGAAAGCGGGCTCACACCGCAAGTGCTTGTTATTACCCACGGGCCCTCAACGTCCCTACACTTCACGCCGCCACGCACTGTTTGCGTCTCTTGCCAGCGTGCTAGCCAACGCCTCACCCGCTTCACGCGTCCGTGCAACGGCTCACCGTGCCTGATGTTTCAGCGCATCCCGTGGAGGTGCGGAGAGCGGGTTTCATCCGAACACAAACCATAGTGCGGCCGCACCGTCATTTCATTTTTGGACAACACGGCTTCCTGACCTCTCGCCGCCGATACACGTGCCAGCTTCACCCCCTCCTTTTGAGAGGGACTCGCTTAGCGCTTATCCCTTATTGGTGACCTGTCGGTTGGCCTCTCCCGGCTGCCGACGCAGGGGGTTTGCAGTTCGCCCCGCTCAGGCTTCGCCGGGCGGGGTGCTTTTTTTCCAGCCCCGCGCAGCAAACCGTACAGGACGCCATTCATGACAACTACGCCGAAGACGCGGTCGTTCGTCGTCTCATACGACCCGGTGCAGGACCAGCTAGTCGTCTTTTCCCTGGCCGACGCCGATATCGCGCCGCTCGTGGCAGCCGCGTTCAAGGCATATTGGCCGCTGGCGAGTCTGAATCACCAATTGACGGGCGACGTCGCGCAGCGACTCGGCACGACAGCATTGTCCGTTCTTGGACTCTATAACCCCATTCTGCGGCCCATGCTCAAACCCATGTTGCAGGCGCCACGCGGAAGGCCCAGAAAGTCCGGTAAGGAATAGCGACGTGCAATTGCCGGCGTCGATCACTCACCCGCATGCGCCCCGCCAACCACCTTGCCCCTGAAAATATAGTACTGGTAGAGGTTGTAGCCGATCATTACCGGGAAGATCAAACCGATCCCCGCAAGCATGAAGGCGAGCGTATGCGAGTCGGACGAAGCCTCGACGATTCCCAGCTTGCCAGGCACGAAGTCCGGAAACAGGCTGACGGCGAGACCGGCGAACGACACGATGAAAAGCGCCACCGCGCCGCGAAACGGCCCACGCGCCGAGCCGAAATACAGCGACGCCATGATGAGCGCGAACGACAGCGCCGCTGCAAGTCCCAACGCGATCAGCACGTGCATCACGCCCGGCTGCGACCAGCGATCGAGGCCCACTTCGCTGAAGAACCACGTCGCGATGGTCAGCAGCAGCGCGGCGGCGACGGTCAGCATCGCGCACAGCAGCGAAAGACGGCGCGACCATTGCTCGATCATGCCGACGGTCTTCTTCACCAGATACGTGGCGCCGAGCAGCGCATAGCCCGCTACCACGCCGATCGCCGCTACGGCGATGAACACCGTGTGCAGCCCGCCCGGCACGAGGCCCGTGATGATCTTGCCGAGCACGACGCCTTGCGCGAGCGCCGCCACCAGGCTGCCGATACCGAACACCTTGTCCCACAGCGGACCGTGCTCGACGCTGTGGCGGAATTCGATCGCCGCGCCGCGCATGATGAGTCCCGCAATTAGCGCCATCACGGGCAGATACAAATCCTGCATCAGTTGCGCGTAAGCGAGCGGAAACGCGCCGAACAGCGCGCCGCCGAGCACGACGAGCCAGGTTTCGTTGGCGTCCCAGACGTGTCCGATCGACTGGACCATCACATCGCGGTCGGCGCGCCGCGAACGCAGCAGCGTCAGAATGCCGACGCCGAGATCGAAGCCGTCCGTCACGACGTAGAACACCAGCATCAGGCCGAGCAGGCCGAACCAGACGTAGGCGAGCAGCGAATGAGTAGAGCTATCCATGAGGCAACCTCTTGAGCGGAGTACGCGGCATCAATAGCCGGAGATGGACGACGTCGTCGCGGCATGCGCGGTGACGATGGCGGGCGGCGCGCTGGTGAGATCGGGGCCCTTGCGCAGCCAGCGGCGCGCCAGCACGAAGAAGGTGACGAGCAGCACCACGTAAAAGGCGAAGAACATTGCGATGCTCAGCGACACCGATGCAGGCGCGACAGCCGACGCCGCCTGGCTCGTGCGCAGCAGCCCGTACACGACCCAGGGCTGACGGCCCACTTCACGCACGATCCAACCCGCCTCGACAGCGACGTACGGCAGCGGGATGCAAAGCACCCACGCGAGCAGCAGCTTGCGTTGCGCGAGCAACGCAGCAAGGCTGCCGCGCGCCTTGCGCAGCGCCCACGCGGTCCAGAACGCCAGCAGCATGAAGCAGAAGCCGATGCCTGCCATCGCGCGGAACGCGTAGTAGAGGAGGGGAATCATCGGCGGCTGGTCTTCGGGCTTGAAGTCGGTCAGTCCCTTCACCTGGCCGTGCAGCGAGTGCGTGCCGAGCACGCTCAGCATGCCGGGCACTTCGAGCGACCAGTCGTTGCGTTGCGCCTTCTGGTCCGGCCACGCGAGCAGCGACCACGACGCGCCCGTGCCCGGTGCATTGGTGTGCCAGTGGCCTTCGATCGCCGCACCCTTGGCGGGCTGCGTTTCGAACACGCTCACGCCGCTCGAATCGCCGAGCCAGATCTGCAGCGGCGCGACGAACACGAGCACGGTGAGCGCGATCTTGAACGAACGCGCGAAGAACTCCGGGTTACGCTTGCGGAACAGGTTCCATGCGGAGATGCCGGCGATCACGAACATGCCCGTTTCGATGGCCGCGACCCACATGTGCGAGACGCCCCACACCATGTCGGGGTTGAAGATCGCGGCGAGATAGTTGGTCACCTCGATCTTGCCGTTCACGACAGCATAGCCCGCGGGCGTCTGCATCCATGAGTTGGCGACCATGATCCAGAACGCCGAGATGCTGGAGCCGAGCGCGACCATCGCGGTGGCGAACAGATGCACGCCGCGCGGCACGCGGCCCCAGCCGAGCATCATCACGCCGACGAAACCCGCTTCGAGCATGAACGCCATCGCGCCTTCGAAGCCGAGGATGTTGCCGATGAACTGTCCGCTGTACTGCGAGAAGCCGGCCCAGTTGGTGCCGAACTGGAATTCCATCGGAATGCCGCTGACCACGCCGACGGCGAAATTCAGCACCAGCAGCTTGCCCCAGAAGCGCGCGTGACGGTAGTACATCACGTCGCCCGTCCTGATCCATAGCGCTTCCACCAGTACGAGGAAAGCGGACAGACTGATCGTGAGGATCGGCCACAGGATGTGGAAGATCGCTGTCATCGCGAACTGCGCGCGCGACAGGTTGAGAACGTGGTCAAGCATGGGGGGACTCCTCGCGTTGGGGGGCGGGTTCGACGGCGATGGCGCGCGTGGCCGAGTCAGGGCCCACGGCGGTGGCGCGCACCACTTTCACGGGCACCGACTTGTACGACGGTGTGCGGCTTTGCGGGTCGAACGCGTAAAGCGGCACGAGGGGATTCGCTTCCGGGTAGTAGGCGCCGCAGCATCCGTCGGGCAGCGAATATTCGACGACCTTGAAGCTGCGGATCACGCGCTCGATTCCGTCCGTCGAAATCGCGACGATGTCGACGCGCTCGCCGGGATGCAGGTTGCGCTTGTGCAGCTCGCGCTGGTTCATGAACACGACGTCGCGTTGGCCGAACACGCCGCGATAGCGGTCCGAGTGCGAATACAGCGTGGTGTTGTACTGATCGTGGCTGCGCATCGTCGTGAGCCACAACGCGTCGGGGTCGCTCTGCAGCGGGTCTTCGTCGAGTCCGTTGAAGACGAGGAAATTCGCGCGGCCCGTCGGTGTTGCCCAGACGCGCTCGCGTGCCGTCGAAGCCAGATGAAATCCGCCCGGCACGCGAATGCGCTCGTTGTACGCCTGGAAGATGGGATACACGATCTCGATCGCGTCGCGAATGCGGTCGTAGTTCGCCACCATCGCTTCCCAGGGCACGCGCGATTGCTCGCCGAGCGTCGCGCGCGCAATGCCTGCCACGATGGCCGGTTCGCTCTTCAGATGCGGCGACGCCGGTTCGTTGCGCCCGCCCGATGCATGCACCATCGACATCGAATCTTCGACGGTGATCGATTGCGGGCCTTCCGCCTGAATGTCGATTTCCGTGCGGCCGAGGCACGGCAGGATCAGCGCTTCCTTGCCATGCACGAGGTGGCTGCGGTTGAGCTTGGTCGCGATGTGCACGGTCAGCTCGAGCTTGCGGATGGCTTCCTGCATGCGCACCCAGTCGGGGATCGCCGCCGCGAAGTTGCCGCCGAGCGCGATGAACACTTTCGCGTCGCCGCGCATCATCGCTTCGAGCGTTGCAATCACGTCGCGCCCGTGGTGGCCCGGCGCGCGAAAACCGAACGCGCGCTCGATGCCTTCGATCAGTTCTTTCGAAGGCTTTTCCGTGATGCCGACCGTGCGGTTGCCCTGTACGTTCGAGTGGCCGCGCACGGGGCAAATGCCTGCGCCCGGACGCCCGACGTTGCCGCGCAGCAGCGCGAGGTTCGCGATCTGCTGCACGTTCTCCGTGCCGCGATGATGCTGCGTGAGGCCCATGCCGTAGACGAGGATCGCGTTGTCCGCCTGCATGTAGATGTGGGCCGCGTTCTCGATGTCGGCACGCGACAGGCCCGAGTATCGTTCGATGTCGTCCCACGATGTCGCGCGCAGGTCGTCCAGCAGCGCGTCGATCCCGTGCGTGTGGCCCTCGATGAATTCGATGTCGAGAATGCGCGGCGTGTCGGCGGCCAGCGCGGCGTCGTCGGCTTCGACGATCGCCTTCATCATCCCCTTGAGCACGGCGACATCGCCGCCCACCTGCACCTGGTAGAGAAACGTGCTGATGGGCGTATAGCCGAGCGTCGCCATTTCGACGGGATTTTGCGGCGACGCGAAGCGCTCCAGCGCGCGTTCGCGAAACGGATTGAACGACACGATCTTCGCACCGCGCCGCGATGCCGCATGCAGATCGCTCATCATGCGCGGACTGTTGGTACCGGGGTTCTGGCCGAAGATGAAGATGGCGTCGGCATGCTCGAAGTCTTCGAGCAGAACGGTGCCCTTGCCGACGCCGATCGATTGCGGCAGGCCGACGCTCGTCGCTTCGTGGCACATGTTCGAGCAGTCGGGAAAGTTGTTGCTGCCGAACTCGCGCACGAAGATCTGATAGAGAAACGCAGCTTCGTTCGATGCGCGGCCCGACGTGTAGAAATCGGCCTGATCGGGATGCTCGAGCGCATTCAGATGACGGCCGACGAGCGCGAACGCATCGTCCCAGCTGATGGGCAGATAGCGGTCCGATGCGCGGTCATAGACCATCGGGTGTGTGAGGCGGCCGACCATTTCGAGGTCGTAGTCGTCCCATGCGGCGAGTTCGGAGACGCTGTGCGCGGCGAAAAACTCCGGCGTGCAGCGGTTCACGGTGGCTTCCCACGCGACAGCCTTCGCGCCGTTCTCGCAAAACTCGAACGACGACGTGTGCTTCGGATCGGGCCACGCGCAGCCGGGACAATCGAAGCCTTGCGGCTGGTTCATATGCAGCAGCGTCTTGGCGCCGGAGACGGGAATGCCCTGCAGCGTGAGTGCTTCGCCCGTTGCCTTGAGCGCGCCCCAGCCGCCAGCGGGATCGCTATAGATGCGAATAACCTTTTTCTTGCCCATGTCTGTTTCCTGTGCAGTGGAACCAATGTCGGTTGTGCGAATGATGGAACGCACGAGGCAAACAGGCTTGCCTGTTCGCCCGCTGGTTGCCGATCCACACGGACGGGATTCTTCGAAGCTGCGATCAACCCGTGACGCGCAAAAGCAAAGCGGGCGATCTGTTCATCACAGATCGCCCGCTTTACCGGTGCGCAGAAAAGAGCCGCAATCAGGTCCAGTATTTGTAGTCCGTCAGGCTGTGCTCATAACCGTGCACGTCGCGATGCGCGCGACGATCGCGCTCGGGCCGCGTATAGCCGTCGAGCTTCTGCGTCGCCGGTTTTGCCTGTGCCGGCACGTGCTCTTTCCAGGCCGACGAAACAGCCGTGGCGGAAACGGATGCAGGTTGATCCGCTTGTGCGGCGAGGCGTTCCAGCGGCAGTTGCGCATTCGCGCCGACAACGAGAATCGCCTGCATCAGGCCGGGCGCCTGGTACGCGCCGGCGACGGCCAATCCGAGGCTGCATGCGGCGATGGCCACGCCGGGTCGAAAATGGGGGAAGGTAATGAGGCGCATCATGCGTTCTCCACTGCGCGCTCGAGACGACCGAACGTCTCATGGCGGTGCTCGTCGAAAAGGCGGCTGTCGAGTGCCGCTCTCAGGTGCGACGTCAGAAAATCCACGAATGTCTTGATCTTCGCGTCGATGTGGTGCCTGCATGAATAAACGGCGAACACGCTCGTATTTTGAAGCTGCAATTCGGGGAACAGCTGCACGAGCCGTCCACTGCGGATGTCGTCGATCACGCAGTGAAGCGGCAGTGCCGCGACGCCCGCGCCCGCCAGTGTGGCGACGCGCGTCGCTTCGACGTCGTTGATGACGAACTGGCCGCCCGCTTCATGAGACGTGGGCTTCACGAGGCTCAGCTTCACCTGGTGTCCCTGCGGCGCCTCGCGAAACGGCAGCGGCGTCAACGCATGTCCGTCGAGATCGCCTGTCGTTTCGATCCCATGCGTCTGAAGAAAGGCAGGTGCCGCGACCAGCACGCGTTCGCAGTAGCCGATCAGCTTGCAGACGTTGCGCGAGTCGGGCAGCGTAGGCGCCGACACAATCGATACGTCCACTTCGTCCTCGAGCAGATTCGCCATGCGCGGCAGGAATTTCAGTTGCACGGCGACAGCGGGAAAACGCTTGCGATACTCGATGATCGAATGCGTGAGTTGCCCAAGCCCGAGATCGGTCATGCAGTGAATGCGCAGCGTGCCGCGCGCGCAGGTATGCGCGTCTCCTGCTTCCGCCTCGGCCTCTTCGAGATCGGCGAGGATCTTCTTGCATTTCTGGTAGTAGCGCTCGCCGGGCTCGGTCAGCGAGATTCTGCGTGTCGTACGTTGCAGCAGTCTCGTCTGAAGCTGGTCTTCGAGCGACGACACCGCGCGCGATACGCTGCCCGTGCTGCAATTCATGTGGTCGGCAACGGCACTGAAGCTGCCCGATTCGACGACGCGCGAGAAGACGCGCATGCTCAAGAACTTGTCCATGAAACCGTTCACCTCTCGCTGTCTGATCCGTTGGCTCTGGCGCGAATGTAGCTTTGCCGCTTGAGAACAAAGATAGATCGAGGCGAACGAATGAACCATCGTACGTTGGGACGTCGGGCTAATCCAAGTAGTGAGAGGCTCATACGTAGGTATAGGGCGGCAGCGCCAGCCGCTGTTTCAGGCCATGCGGCGCGGCCTGCGGGTTGTGCGGGGCGTCCAGCTTCGAGCGTTCTGCGAGTCGATCCGCCATTGCGCGGCACGCAACGCCTTCTTTGGGAGCAGGCGAAGATCCCGAACGCCTTGGCGGCGCTTCAGGAAAATTTAAACGCGACAACGCCGGCGCGAATCGCCGAACCACTAGGCCCGCGCGCCTGCCTGCGATGACCGCGCCCCCTGCGAGGCGCCGCCGCGACACCGGCCGCTTGCCGCACGCTCACCTTGCACCCGATGCAAAGCGCGCGAATTTCATCGCGCGCATTCAGGTTTTTTAATCTTGCGACAAAGTTTTCTTCGTGCTGCATTGTTAGGCTGCACGAAGGGCCGGATGAGAGCCGGCCGCATTGGAGCACATGGCCGGAGCCCTCGTCCGGCGCGAGGAGTCAACATGAAAATGAGTGTCGCCGGCGTCGAGCTTCCCGACAGCGCGCTGGCTCAGGCCGCCTTCCACTATGTGCGAGGCGTCGAATCCGCCATGCTGCTGCATCACGCGCAGCGCGCGTTCTTTTTCGGCGCGCTGACGGGCTACAGGGAGTCGCGCACGTTCGACGCGGAGCTGCTGTATGTCGGCGCGCTCTTTCACAACGTCGGTTTGCACGCGCGATTCGACCGTTCGCCGAATCGCTTCGAGGTGGACAGCGCAAACGAGGCGCGCAACTTCCTGCGCGCGCATTGCGTCGACGAATCCGCCGCGGCAGACGTGTGGAACGCCATCGCGCTGCATACGACGCCGGGCATTCCCGAGCACATGTCGGCGCTGGTCGCGCTGGTCGGCGCCGGCGTGCAGATGGACGTGCGCGGCGCGCGCTATCACGAGTTCACGATGCAGCAGCGCGACGCCATCGTGCAGGCGTTTCCGAGAGAACGCGGCTTCAAGACGAAGCTGATCGACGTCTACGCGCGCGGCATGGAGCATCGGCCCGTGACGACTTTCGGCACGGTCAACGCGGACGTGCTCGACAGATGGGACCCGGACTACCGGCGCCTGAATTTCTGCGGCCTGGTGTTGGGCTCGGAGTGGCCCAACTAGCCGCGCATCACGCAACATGCCTTCGCGGCAACCTCAAAAATATTGAACAGATCGTTCGGATTTTTCCACCCATGCACGAGCTGTGCCGTTCTAGACTGCCAAGCACATCAACCGATATGCAGCATGCTCAGTAACGCGCGTTGTGCAGGCCGGGACTCATCGCTATTCCAGATGGGCGGCACGTGCCGCGAAGCGTTGCATGTGCCGCCGCTGCTTTGCGTTATCCGCTCATGATCTGCATTGGACCACTCGACATTGATCTCGCGCGCCGCGAAGCGCGCGTCGACGGCAAGCCAGTGCGCATCGGAAATCGTGCATTCGACATACTCGAATTGCTGATCGAGGCGCAAGGCGGACTCGTATCGAAGGAAGCCATCCTCGAGCGTGTGTGGCCCGAAACCGTGGTCGGCGACAACAATCTTCAGGTCCACATGTCGGCGCTGCGTAAGCTGCTCGGCGAGCGCCGCGACCTGATCAAGACGATTGCGGGACGCGGCTATCGGCTGCTGCATGCGGCTTCGCGGGGGCCGTACGACGACGAAGCGACGCGACGGGCTGCGCGTCACGCCGACGACAGCGCGCTCGCGCCAAACAACCTGCCCGCCGATGCATCGGTGCTGGTGGGCCGCGACGAAGCGATTGTGCAAGTGTGCACCGCGCTGGGCGGCGCGCGTCACGTGACGCTGGTGGGCTCGGGCGGCATCGGCAAGACGCGGATCGCGATCGAGGTCGCGCGACGCATGTTGCCGCACGCGCCGGGCGGCGTCTTTTTCGTGTCGCTGCACTCCGCGTTGAACATGTGCGGCGTGCTCACGATGATTGCTGCCGCAATCGGCGCGCATCGCGAGGACGCGCACGCGACCTGCGAGCGGATCGTCAGGACGATCGGCGGGCAGCGCATGCTGATCGTGCTCGATAGCTGCGAGCATGTCGTCGACGCGGCCGCGCAACTGGCCAACACCCTGCTGAGCGCGTGCCCGCGTTTGCGCGTGCTGTCGACGAGCCGCGAGCCGTTGCGCATTCCGTCGGAAACGCTGCACCGCGTGGCGCCGCTCGACGTGCCCGATCCCGGCGACGACGCGCAGCGCGTGCTCGGTTGCAGCGCGGTGAGCCTGTTCCTGCTGCGCGCTCGCGCGATCGACGCGCGTTTCGCTTCCGACGCGCACAGCATTCAGGTGACGGGCATGGTGTGCCGGCGGCTCGACGGCATTCCGCTTGCAATCGAGCTTGCCGCTGCGCGCGCGGCGCTGCTCGGCATCGACACGCTGGCCGCGCATCTCGACGACCGCTTCGGCATGCTGACGGGCGGCACGCGCACTGCATTGCCGCGTCATCAGACCTTGAAGGCGACGCTGGACTGGAGCCACGCGTTGCTCGACGATGCGCAGCGCAAGACATTGCGCCGTATCGGCGTGTTCGCCGGGGGCTTTCCACTCGAAGCCGCCATCGCCGTGACGGCGGACAGCACGATGGGCGAACTCGACGTGGTCGTGTCGATGGCGGCGCTGGTCGAGAAGTCGCTGGTGGTCGCGAGTACTGAGCCGAGCCACGCGTCGTTCCGTCTGCTCGAAACCACGCGCATGTACGCGCGGCAAAAGCTCGACGACAACGGCGAGCGCCGCGATGTTGCGCTCAGACATGCGCACTATCTGTCCGCGCTGCTCGAAGGCCGGGCGTGCGCCGACAGCTGGCACACGCGCATGCCCGAGCTGCTCGACGAGCTTCGCGCGGCGCTCGGCTGGATGCTGTCCGAAGACGGCGGCGAGGCGCTGCGCGAGACGTTATCGGTCAATACTGTCCTGCTGTTCTATGAGCTGTCGTTGCTCGAGGAGTGTTGCATATGGGCGCGGCGCGCGCTCGCGGTACTTGCGCCGGCGCACGAAGATGTCGGTGCGTCGCCGTTCATGCGGCTGCTTGCGGTGTTCGCGTGCGTGCCCGTTTCGAAAGCAGATTTGCGCGAGTGCTTGACGGAAGTGCGCGAGCGAGAAGGGGGCGGGCGTGAAGAGCGTGCGTCGATGGACGTCGGACACGCGTTGGACGCCATGCACGATGTATCCGGGCGCGCGCCGCCGCTGCCGGCGTTCATCGCGGACCTGCTCGACATGGCGGAAGCATGCGACGCGCGCGAGCGCGAGGTCAGCGCGGCGTCGCGGCTGCGGCAGCCGATGAGCTTACTCGTACAGCAGCACATGGCAATCTCGGGCGAGCGCTCGCATGCCGACATCACGATGCGCATGACCAACACGAGACCGCTTCGGAAATACGGCTAGCACCGCTGTCGCGACGCGTCGTCAGCCTGCCGCCGTACGGCGTTGTGCCACTTCGTCGATGAGATCCGGACGGTCGAGCTGATCGACCCACCAGTGAAGCGCCTTGCCCGCTTCGTCTTCGCGCCATGCCAGATAGAAATGCGTGACGTTGCGCATGCCCAGCACGTCTTTGCGCACGAGATGCCCGCGGTTTAGCGGGCCAGCGGCGATACATTCCGGCAACGTGCCGATGCCGAGCCCTTTGATCTGCGCGGCGAGCTTGGCTTCGAGGGTAGGCACGGTGAGCACTTCCTGATTCGCGGCGAGCGCGATGGTGCGTGGCATGAGCTTGCGCGACGTGTCGCCGATGGCAACGGCACGATGACGCGCGACGGCGTCCATCGTCAGTGGCTCGGCGGCTGTCGCGAGAGGATGACTGGGCGCCACCACGAACGCGTGCTTGAGCGAGCCGATCGGCTTCGCAACCAGGTTCG
>BBSL01000178.1 GCA_001319865.1 Burkholderia sp. E7m39
CAAGCACACAACACCAACGCCCGCGCCGCAAAGGCGCTAACGCAGATGTCGTGCAATTCAGCAATCCCCGCGTCATCGCTTGCCGCAAACTCAAACCTTGAACCGACATAGCATCGCGGAGCACTACAGCCCGTGATCAGAAAACCGGGAAGTCACGCAAAAGCGAAAAGCGGAAAAACGGAAAAAACGCAAAAACGAAAAAACGGAAACCACCATGCATGAGGAACTCAGGCAATACTGGAACGACGACTTCCCCCGCTTCAAACATGCGGCGAAAGTCGGCTTCGCCGCGGCGCTGGCGATGGGCCTGTGCATGTTGCTCGAGTTGCGCCAGCCGTCCACGGCAATCGTGTCGTGCATCGTCGTGATGATGTTCCAGCAAAGCGGCATGGTGATCGCGCGCGGCTTCTATCGCGGCCTGGGCATGCTGGGCGGTAGCCTCGCAGGACTCGTGCTCGTGTCGCTGTTCTCGCAGCAGGCGTGGCTCTTTCTGCTCGCGCTCGCGGCCTGGATCGGCTTGTGCGTGTTCGGCGCATCGTACTTTCGGAACTTCCAGTCCTATGGCTTTCTGCTCACGGGCTACGCGACCGCAATCACGTCGCTGCCCGCACTGTCGAATCCCTACGGTGTGTTCGATAACATCGTCTATACCGTCAGCGAAGTGGTGATCGGCGTATCGTGCGCGTGCCTCGTGAGCGCATTGTTCTTTCCGCGCCGCGTGGCGCCCGAGCTGTACGCGGCCAGCAGCAGCAACGTCGCTCATCTGTTCTCCGCGATTCACACGCTGCTTGGCTCCGCGCTGCAGAAGGACGGCTTCGGCACGTCGCTCGATCTGCTGCGCGAACGCGCGACGGTGCAGAGTCTGCGCGTCGGCGCTGTCTTCGAAGATCCCTCGATCCGCTTGCAGAATCACGCGTTCGTCAAGCTCGATACGAGCTTCGTCGATACGCTCGCGTCGGCCCACAAGCTGTGTCGCGTCATCACGCGATGCAAGCTCGAAGCGGATGGCGTCGCGGGCCGCGCAGCCAGCGGGTTGGTCGCGTCGCTGCTGTCGATCGTGCCGCAGGGCCTCCCGCCAGATGCCGCGGCTGAGACCTGCGTCGAAGCGTTGTCGGCTGCGCTCGCCGATTTCGATCGCGTGCTGGCGCGTCGCGTTCACGCGTTGCGACACACGATGCGCGGCGAGCCCCCAGCGCAGTGCGCGTTGGTCGAAATGACGGGCGCCGTGCTGCACGATTTCGTCGGCCACCTGAGCGAACTGTGCCGCAGCTTCGTGGCCACGCGCCGCGCCGACGAGCGGCCCTGGCGGCAATCGGTGCTGCGCTCGCTAATGCATATCGACAGTACGCGCGCCACGTCCAATCGCGCGGCGGCCATCGTCTCAGGCATGCGCGCGGCCGTCGCCGTGCTGTCGGTGGGCGCGTTGTGGCTCGCGTCCGGCTGGCAGGGAGGATCGAGTGCGCTGACTTCCGTCGCGATCGTCGCCGCGCTGTTCACGGTCGCGCCCGATCCCGTCGTCGCGAGCTGGCAGATGTTTTGCGGCTGCGTCGCGGGTGCGATTGCAGGCTTCTTCTTCAGCTTCTTCCTGTTGCCGATGTTCGACAGCTTCGCGTTGCTCGCGCTCGGCATGGGCGTCGCGATGATGGCGAGCGGCTATCTGAACACGTTTCCGAAGACCGCGACGCTCGGTCTCGGCTTCGGCGTGTTCTTTTCGTACACGGTCAACATTTCGAATCCTGTCAGCTACGATCCCGCCAGGTTTCTCGACGCGAGCTTCGGGTTGATGCTTGGCATCGCCGCTGCCGCCGTCGCGTTTTCGACCATCGTGCCCCTCGCGGGCGACTGGATTTCCAACCAGTACCTGAAGCAGATCCGCTCGCTAGTCGCGCGCTCGGCACGCGATGCCGATCTCGACAATCTCTCGCAGCGCTTCGAAGCGGGCATGCGCGGTTTCATCATGCGCATCGCGTCGGCACCCGCCGGAGAGCGCGTCGACCAGATACGGCTGATCGCGTCGGCGTTCGCGGCGCTCGAAGTCGGCCGCGCGATGATCGCGATTCGCGGCGACACCGAGCGCGTGTCGGCCATGCTGCCATCCGATTGGCGCGCGGTTCAGCGCGACTGGCTCGACGCGATAGCGGACGTTTTCTACGCCGCAACGCAAGAGGCAAGAGGGCGCGCGATGCACGCGACCCAACGCGCGATGCACGCGCTGTCGCTCGTCAAGTCCGATGCCGATGCATCGGCCGAGGCGCTCATCGCGCGCCGGATGCGCAGGCTGATGCGCTTCACGCAGCTGATCCTCGACGACGACACGCTGCCGCTGTGGCAGCACGCCGAGCCTGCGCGCGCCGAAACCGTGCGGGAGATGGCCGCATGAAGCCGTGTGTCGAACTCGCGCGCGCGGCGCGCCGGGTGTTGCCGGCGGCGGCGCTGTGCATGGTGATGTGCTCGTGCATCAGCAGCGGCGGCATTCGCCCGCACGAAACCGCGTTGAATCCCGCGACGCTCGATCCCGGCAACGAGATCCGCGCGACGCGTCAGGACGCCGCGTGGCCCACGGGAGACTGGTGGCGCCAATGGGGCGATCCGCAACTCGACGCGCTGGTCGCGGACGCGACAGCAGGCAATCCCGGCCTGAAGGAAGCGCAGGCGCGCATCGACAACGCGCGGTATCAGGCGCAGATCGCGGGCGCGGACGAGCTTCCGCAGGTCAACGCGAGCGGCACGTTCGAGCGCGAGCGCTTCGCGCGGTACGACTCGCCGTCGCCGCCGGGCGGCACGACCGTGTGGAGCAACAATGTGGCGGCCGATCTGTCGTACGACCTCGACCTGTGGGGCAAGACGCGTGCGATCCGCGAAGGCGCGCTCGATGCCGTGCATGCAACGCAGGCCGACGACCGCTTCGCCATGGTCGAACTGCAGACGGCCGTCGTACGCGCCTACGTGCAACTGTCGCTGCAATACGCGCTGCTCGACGTGTACCGCGACGTGCAGGACGAAGAGCAGCACACGCTCGACATCGCCACGCGCCGGCTGCAAGCGGGTATCGGCAGCCGCCTCGAGGTATCGCAGGCGCAAACGCAGCTGTCGACGAGCGTGACGCAAGTGCAGGCGGCGCAGCAGCAGCTCGAACTGGATCGCATCGATCTGGCCGCGCTCGCGGGCAAGGGGGCGGGTTATGGCGACGCGCTCAAACGTCCCGCGCTCGCGCTCGATGTTCCCATCGCGCTGCCGCCGCGGCTGCCTGTCGATCTGCTCGGTCATCGGCCCGACATCGTCGCGCAGCGCTGGCGCGTGCTCGCGGCCGAAAAAGGCATGGCGGCCGCGCGCGCCGCGTTCTATCCGGACATCGATCTGCTCGCGACGGCGTCGCTGGGCTCGGCGGCGACCTTCGGCGGCTTTCTCAATCTGCTGAACAGCGACGGCATCGGCCACAGCCTGGGCGCCGCAATCTCGCTGCCGATCTTTGACGGCGGGCGTCTGCAAGGCCAGTACGGCGTGGCCGTCTCGGATCGCGACGCCGCCGTCGACGCGTACAACGCCGCCATCGTGAATGCGATGCGCGGTGTGGCCGCGCAGGTGACGTCGCTGCGCGCGCTCGACGCGCAACAGCAATCCGTCCAGGCCACGCTCGATTCCGCGCGCAATGCCCACCGTCTCGCGATGACGGGTTACCGCAACGGCATCACGGAGTTTCTAAACGTGCTCGATGCGCAGAACGCGCAGTTGCGGCAAGAGGAGCGGCTCGCGGGCGTCGAAGCCAGACGGCTCGATGCATGGGCGCTGCTGATGAAAGAACTGGGCGGCGGTTTCGCCGCGTCGGCAGCGGACCGCGCTGCGATGGAGCCGGATCATGCCAGCCGAAATTGAAATCTTCTCTTTTCTCGTGCCGTATCTGCTGCCCGTGCTGGTGGGCTGCGTCGTGGTGTTCGTGATGCTCGACCTGTTGCTCGCGCGGCTTGGCGTGTATCGATACGCATGGCACCCCGGGCTCTTTCGCGTCGCGCTCTTTGCCGCGATGTTCAGCGGCGTCTCGCTGCTGGTGCGCAGTTGACGGCGCCAACGGCGTTTGACGAACCGAATCAGCTCATAACAAATGACGATGAAACCGCAATCCCTTCTGCGCGCGCTCTTCACGATGACTGTGCTCGTGATCGCCTTCGTGCTGGTGCGTCTGCTGTGGGTCGACTACATGTATTCGCCGTGGACGCGCGACGGCCGCGTGCGCGCCGACGTGATCGATGTCGCGACCGACGTGTCGGGACTCGTCAGCGACGTGCGCGTGAAGGACAACCAGTTCGTGCATCGCGGCGACATCCTGTTCGTGCTGGACCCGTACCGCTTTCACTATGCGCTCGCCCAGGCCGATGCCGACGTGGCGCGGGCGCAGGCCGCGATGGCGCGCGCGAAGGCGCAGATGTCCGAGGGCGCCTCCGCCGACCAGATGAAGCGCGCGCAGGCCGCGCGCCGCGCCGGTCTCGCCGGCGATGTGATCTCCGACGAGAGCCGCGAGGATGCTGCGTCGCTTGCCAGCCAGACGGACGCCGCGTATCGCGCGGACGTCGCGGCGTATAGCGAGGCCGAGGCGCAATACCAGGCGGCCGTGGTCGCGCAGCAGACGGCGCAACTCAACCTGACGCGCAGCGAGGTGAGGGCGCCCGCCGACGGCTACATCACGAACCTCGATCTGTACCCCGGCGACTACGCGTCGGCGGGCGTCGCGCGGATGGCGCTGATCGACGCGCATTCGTTCTGGGTCTACGGCTACTTCGAGGAAACGAAAATTCCGCGCGTGCAGGTGGGGGACCCCGCCGTCGTGCGTCTGATGGCGGGCGGCATCGACATTCAGGGGCACGTGGACAGCGTGTCGAGCGGCATCGCCGATCGCGACAATCCGACCAGCGGCGACCTGCTCGCGAACGTCAACCCGATCTTCACGTGGGTGCGGCTCGCGCAACGTGTGCCCGTGCGCGTGCATCTGGACCGCGTGCCCCCCAGCGTGCATCTCGCCGCGGGCATGACCTGCACGGTCACGCTGCTGCCGCGCGCGCGGGCGGGCTCGTGAAGGCGCTGCGCTAGCGTCCTGCCGCGCGCCGCCACGCGCCCGGCGACGTACCGAGCATCTTCGCGAACACGCGGCTCAGATGACTCTGATCGGCGAAACCGCAGAAGCTCGCGATTTCCGTCAACGTCATCCGGGTTGCCTCGATCAGTTGCCGCGCTTCGGCCACGCGCTGTTCGAGCAGCCATTGATGCGGCGTGCGACCCGTCGCGCGGGAAAAGGCGCGGATGAAATAGCCGCGCGACAGGTTGCACTCGCTCGCCACTTCGGCAATCGACGCGCCTTGCCGCGACCGTTCGATCAGCAGTTCTTTTGCACGCGCTTCATGCAGGTGCGACAGCGCGCCCTTCGCGCGCTGCTCGCGCTCGCGCAGATTGCCGTAGCGCCGCGCGAGATGCGTGCCGACCGCGATGCTCATCTGTTCGGCGAACAGCGAGCCGAGTTCGCCGTGATGATCGAGATCGCCATCCAGCGCGCGAGCCAGATGGCCAAGCACGGGGTCTTTCTGGTCCGCCGCGCACGTGAGTCCGCCGATGCCTGGGCCGCCTGCTTCGTCGCCTAGTCGTGTGAAGAATGCGGGCGCTATTTCGACCAGTACGAAATCGAAATTCCCATATAGGTCAGCGCAATAATCTTCTGAAAAATCACGGATATAAATCGAATCCGCTTCAAATCGCCTGGCGATCATGCGCTCGCCAGTGAAGATATTCCGCCGATGCCCGCTGTTGAGCGAAATGCCCGTCAGAAAACCGCGCTCGCAGGCGGGCATCGCGACGCGATCCAGATGTTCGCCGTCCATGCGCTTGCGATAGAAGCGGATATCGCCAATATCCAGTTCGATGTCTTTGCGCAGTTTGCTCGACACGCATCCGAGGGTGTCCTTGGGCTTGATCGGCGCGGCCGCCGGCGGATTTCCATCAGTCGGCATGGGGTTTCCTTAATTCATGCATCGCCTGTGAAACTTAATTAGGTCAGTTTACAGGCAAGCAAAAAAATCCAAAATTAACGTTTAAAATCTGAGCGATCCATTCAATTTCACATCACGGAATACGCCCATTTGTCATGAATTGAAGGCCAGAATTATGGCGGATTTCGGCTTGCGCCTCGCAAGCGTCGCAATACGCACATTCGGGCTAGCACGCGCGCTGCTTAAAAAGACCGCGCAAAAGAGAATGAAGGTCACTATTATTCAAGACGTGCCGTTACGGGCTGTTTACAATCACCGCTCAATTATCAGTTTTCAGTCAGTCCGATTCGCCGCGCGCTTTCGCCATATCCGATGTCACAGCATGCTGCCCGGCGGGCGCACAAGCCGATCAACATGCTCGCGGCGACGGGCCGGTGCGTCCGGTCTGAACCTTCAGTCAGTTGGTCATCATCGATTTGTCGATGTCGCGCGGAGCCAGGTAGCGTTTTTTGGAGGCGGCCATGATTCAGATCGGCACATTGCTCGTCAATTTCGAACAGCGGGAGATTCGTCAGCAAGGCCGGACCGTGCGGATCGGCGCACGCGCCTTTGACATCCTGGAAGTGCTGTATCGCGCGAACGGCGGCATCGTGTCGAAAGACGCCATCATGGATGCCGTGTGGCCCGGCGTGATCGTCGAAGAAAACCGGTTGCAGGTGCATATCGCGGCGCTGCGCAAGATGTTCGGCGAGCAGCGCGAACTCATCAAGACAGTGCCGGGGCGCGGCTACATGCTCGTGTCGGAGAACCGGCTGGCGCGCGCGCCGGAGCGGCATGGCGGCATCGGCGCGAGCGGCAGCCTGCCTGCGTGCGCCGCCACGCTCGTTGGGCGCCGCGACGAGGTGGCGCAGATCCTCGGGCGGCTCGAGGCGGCGAGCGTCGTCACGCTCGTCGGCGCGGGCGGCATCGGCAAGACCTGTCTCGCCGTCCATGTGGCGCGCGAGCTGCGCGACCATTTCGGCGAGCCCGTGTGCTTCGTCGAACTGGCGAAGGCATCGTCGGGCGATGCCGTGCTGGAGATGCTGGCAAGCGCATTGCGCCTCGACACCTCCGCCGAATACCTGACGCAGGAAAGTCTCGCCGAGCTGCTCGCGGCGGCGCCGTGCCTGCTCGTGCTCGACAACGCGGAGCACGTGATCGACGTGGTCGCGAGCCTCGTCGAAGGGCTGACGGCGCGCAATCCGTCGCTGCATGTGCTCGTGACGAGCCGCGAGCCGCTGCATATCTGGGCGGAATCCGTGTTCCGGCTGGAGCCGCTTGCCGTGCCCGCGAGCGGCGCGCCCGCCGATGCCGTCCTCGCGCATTCCGCCGTCGAGCTGTTTCTGTGCCGCGCGAAATCCGTTGCGCCCGATTGCGGCGCCGACGAAGCCGCGATCCATCTGGTCGGCGAGATCTGCCGGCGGCTCGAAGGGCTGCCCCTCGCCATCGAGCTGGCGGCCGCGCGCGTCGCGACGCTGGGGATCGACGGCGTGGCCTCGCGTCTCGACGACCGCCTGAATCTGCTGACGGGCGGGCTGCGCTCGGCGCTGCCCCGCCACCAGACGCTGCGCGCGACCTTCGACTGGAGCTACGCGCTGCTCGATGCGAACTCTCGGATGCTGTTCCGGCGCCTCGGCTTCTTCGCGGGCGCATTCACGTTCGATGCCGTGTGCACCGTCGCGACGGAGCCCGACATGCCGATCGCCTCCGTCATCTCCAGCCTGAGCGAGCTGGCTGCCAAGTCACTGTTGAGCGTCGGCTTCTGCGGCGCGATTGCACAATACCGGCTGACGGAATCGACCCGTGCCTACGCCATGGAAAAGCTGCGCGACGAGGGCGAGTTACAGCGCATCGCGACGCGTCACATGCGTTATCTGCAGGACGGCATCGAGCACGGCAAGATGAGCATCGGCAATGCCGCGCCGGGCCTGCCGCCCGCCGAAGCGCGCCTCGCCCTCGACGACGCGCGCGCTGCCTTCGAATGGGCTTTCTCGCCGGGCGGCAATCCCGCGCTTGGCGTCGCGCTGGCGGGCTCGCTGGCGGGGACGTTGCTGCAGGCTTCGCTGCTGCACGAATGCTACGAACGTTCGGGCCGTGCGCTCGCGGCGCTCGATGCGCTGCCGCGCGGTTCCGTCGATACCTTGTGCGAAATGCGCCTGTGTTCCGCGTATGCATCGACGCTGCTGCACACGGGCGGCGCCGTGCGCGATGCAGGTCCGTTGTGGAAGCGCGTGCTGGTGCTCGCACGCGAGGCGCGCGACGAAACCTTCGAAGCGCGCGCGCTGTGGGGCGCCTGGAATACGACGCTTGCATCGTCGGACATTCACGCGTCGTTTCGTTTCGCGACGCGCTTCCAGGAGTTCGCGGAGCGCTGCGGTACGCCCGCGCAGCGCATTCTCGCCGCCGAAATGATCGCCGTGTCGCTGCATTGCTTCGGCGAGCACGAGCAGGCGCGCGTGCGGCTCGAGCGCGCCGTCGCATCGCTGACGGAACTCGGCCCCATGGCGCCCGACGGCATCGGCCTTGCCGTCGATCCCAGCACCTTCGGCAACGGCACGCTTGCGCGCATCGTCTGGCTGCAGGGCCAACCCGAACGCGCGATGCAACTCGTCGAGCACGTCGTCAATTCGATCCGGCCTGACATGCTGGAGCCTTCGCTCAGTCATGTGCTCGCGGTGGCGGCCGTGCCGCTCGCGCTGCAATGCGGCGAGCTGGAAACGGCGTCGCGCTATCTCGCCGTGCTGCAATCGCAGGTCGCGTTGAATCGCTTCGCGATCTGGCAGGCGTATGGCGAGTGTCACGCGGGGCACCTCGACATTCTGACGGGCCACGCGCATGCAGGTCTCGCGAAGCTCGAACCCGCGCTGCAACGACTGTTGTCGTGCGGCTTTCGCCGCGTGCTGACGCCGATGATCGCCGTTTGCGCCGAGGCGCTGGCGCGTACCGGCCGCGTTGCCGAAGCCCGCGCGAAGCTCGACGAAGCGCTCGATTACTGCCGCGCGCACGGCGAGCATTTCTTTATCGCCGAACTGCAGCGTGTGATGGGCGTCGCGGCGCTCGAACAGTCTCGCGCGATGCAATCGACGGGCCGTGCTTCGAGCGCCGGCCAGTTCGAGACGGAAGGCCGCGCTCATCTGCGCGACGCCATTCAGACGGCACGCGAACAGCACGCGCCGATGCTCGAATTGCGCGCGGTGCTCGATCTCGCGAGCCATCTGCTCGAGCGGCAGGAAGCGGCGCGCGCGGCATCGCTGCTCGACGATGTCGCGACGCGCGTCGATGCGGGCTCGGGCGCGCCCGATATCCGCCGGCTCGCGCAATTGCGGCGCAGCGCGCGCGAAGCGCATCCTTCGCTCGATGCCGAGAGCGGTCGACACGCAATGGCAGGCGGCCTCTGATGCGCGCAAACGCTGCCTGAAATTTCCTTAACATCCGCGGGCTGCATTGCACGGGCGGCTGGGCCGGGTGCTGCCGCCTTCGTCGGGTCCGCGCAGCGCGTGCCGTTCAGGACGTTTAAGTCTGCTCCAAGGACTTCGCTGCTGCGCGGCGCTAAGCTTCGCTTCTGCGATGCGGCGGGCGGGCCCGCTGTGTCATGTCATCGAAACATCATCGCCGCGTGCGACAGCGCCACGCGATGCAACGACGGAGAACAAGGAATGGCTACGCACAGCAACGAGCAGGCGCCGCGCGCGCAGGGCGGCAGCTTCGTGACCGCGAAGGACGGCACGGAGATCTTTTTCAAGGACTGGGGCACGGGCACGCCCGTGGTCTTTTCGCACGGCTGGCCGCTTTGCGCCGATGCATGGGACCCGCAGATGCTGTTCCTCGTGAACCAGGGCTATCGCGTGATCGCGCACGACCGTCGCGGACATGGCCGCTCGGGGCAGTCGTCTGACGGCAACGACATGGACACGTACGCGGACGATCTGGCCGCCGTGCTCGACGCGCTCGACGTGAAGAACGCGATGCTCGTCGGCCATTCGACGGGCGGCGGCGAAGTCGCGCACTACATCGGCCGTCATGGCTCGCAGCGCGTCGCCAAGGTCGTGCTGATCGGCGCCGTGCCGCCGTTGATGCTGAAGACGCCGGCCAATCCGGGCGGCCTGCCGGTCGACGTGTTCGACGGCATCCGCAAGGGCGTCGCCGCGAACCGCTCGCAGTTCTTTCTGGACCTGGCCGCACCGTTCTACGGCTTCAACCGTCCCAACGCGTCCGTCTCGCAGGGGCTCGTGCAGGAGTTCTGGCGTCAAGGCATGGCAGGGTCGATCAAAGGCCACTACGAATGCGTCAAGCAGTTCTCCGAAGTCGACTACACCGAGGACCTGAAGAAGATCGACGTACCGACGCTGATCCTGCACGGCGACGACGATCAGATCGTGCCCATCGACGCATCGGCGAAGCGCTCGGTCGAGTTCGTCAAGAACGCGACGCTGAAGGTCTACCCGGGTGCGTCGCATGGCATGTGCAGCACGCACGTGGATCAGATCAACGCCGACCTGCTGGCGTTTCTGCAGCAATGAGAGGTTGATAAGCTTCGATGTACGGGCGCCCGCGCGCCGCATCGAGCAAGCCGCCCGGGGCGCATGCCGGGCGGCTTTTGTCCGTTGTACACTGTGTCGCGGCTTGCGTTTGTTGCCTGCCTGGATGCCTGCCCCACGGCGGTGCTTTCGGCAGTCCTTTCCGGCACGCATGACGTCATGGCTGCATCGTCACAGCCATGTCGATTCGACGTCGAGTAGTGCGAAACCTGCTTGACGCCGCGTTGCCGGAGGCACGGTTTCTCACATCACCTGTTCTGATGATGACGATAAAGATCGGTCAACTCGAGATTTCACTCGATCATCGCGAAGTGCGTCTCGATGGGCAGAAGGTGCCGATCGGCAGCCGCGCATTCGACATCCTCGCGTTGCTGATCGCAGCGGACGGCGGGCTCGTGTCGAAAGACGAGATCATGCGCGCGGTGTGGCCGAAGACCGTCGTCGAAAAGAACAATCTGCAGGTTCATATTTCCGCGCTGCGCCGCGCGTTCGGTGCCGAACGCGAGCGCATCAGCACGGTGCCGGGGCGCGGCTACCGCTTCGTCATGCATGGCCAGGTCGAGGCGGGCGCGTTGCCTGCCGGACTCCATGCCGGACTCGATGCCAGCGGTGACGTTGGCCGCGACGTTGGTCTCCACGCTGACCTCCGCGCATGCGAGCCGTCCGCCACACACGACAACATATCCACCGACACCGAACCCGCCAGGCCGTCGCGCCAGCCGCTGCCCGCGCGCGTGCCGGAGCTGATAGGCCGGCAAGGCGCGCTCGACGGCGTGGTGAGCGCGTTGCGCTCGCATCAGACCGTGACGCTCGTGGGCACGGGCGGCATCGGCAAGACGCGGCTCGCGGTCGAAGTCGCGCATGCGGTCGAACAGGATTTCGCCGACGGCGTCGTTTTCGTGCAGCTCGCGGCCGTGTACGACGCGCAATCCGCGCTCGACGCGCTCGCGCTCGCGATGGGCAGCCGGCTGTCGGCAAGCCGCGCGGCGCTTGCGCAGATCGCGGGCGAATGGCGCGACCGCGCGGCGCTCGTGGTGCTCGACAACTGCGAACAGGTGGTGGAGACCGTGGCCGCCATCGCGGAAGCGCTGACGGGCGCGGGCAGCCGCATGCGCGTGCTGACGACGAGCCGCGAAGCATTGCGCGTGCGCGACGAGATCGTCTATCAGGTGCCGCCGCTTTCAATGCCCACCGCCGACGAGCCGTGCGCCGACGTGTTGCGCACGTCCGCCGTGCGCTTTTTCCTCGCCCGCGCGCAGGCCGACGGCGCGCAGTTTTCGCTCGACGAAACCAGCATTCGTCTGATGGGCGAAGTGTGCCGGCGGCTCGACGGCATTCCGCTCGCGCTCGAACTCGCGGCCTCGCGCGCGGCTGTGCTCGGCATCGGCCTGCTCGCCGAACATCTGGACGACCGCTTCCGGATTCTCGCGGGCGGCAGGCGCACGGCGCTGCCGCGACACCAGACGCTGAAGGCGACGCTCGACTGGAGCTACCGGCTGCTCAACGCCGACGAACAGAAGCTGTTGCGCTGGCTCGGGCTATTCGTCAACGGCTTCACGCTCGACACCGCCTGCGCGATGGCCGCGCATGCGGGGCTCACGCGCATGGAGGCGCTCGATGCCGTCAGCGGTCTCGTATCGCGTTCGCTGTTGACGACGGACCTCGAAGGCTCGTCGTATCGCTACCGTCTGCTCGAAACCACGCGCGCCTATGCGCAGCAGCAACTCGACGACAACGGCGAGCGCGCATCGGCGGCGGGCGCGCATGCCGCGCTGTTCCTGGCGTTGCTCGAAACGGCGCAGTCGCAATGGACGAAGCGGCGGTCGTCGAGTGGCTGGGCGAATTCACGCGTGAA
>BBSL01000179.1 GCA_001319865.1 Burkholderia sp. E7m39
ACCTGCGCGCCGCGCTCGACTGGTCGCTCGGCGAGCATGGCGATCACGCGCTCGGCGTCGAGCTTGCCGCCGTCACCGTGCCTTATCTGTACGACCTGTCGATGGTCGAGGAGTGCTGCATCCGCGCGCGCGCCGCGCTGCGCCTGATCGCGCAGGACGGGCAGCACGCGCAGGACAAACAGGAACCCGTGCACGTCGGCGTCGAAACGCGCCTTGGCCTCATGTCGGCGCTCGCGGCGGCGCTCGTCTATACGGAAGGGCCGCTGCCGGAAACGCGCGAAGCATGGACGCATGTGCTGAACGATGCGGCGCGCGCCGATCAGCCGAACCACGTATCGAGGGCGCGCTGGGGCGTGTGGAACTGGCATCAGTACAGCGGGCGTGCGCGCGAGGCGCTGTTGCTCGCGCGGCGCTTCGGCGATCTCGCGCGCAGCAGCGGCAATGCCACGCATGTCGTGCTGGCAGGGCGCGTGGAAGGCATCGCGCTGCACTATGCGGGCGATCAGGCGGGCGCGCGTGCGCTGCTCGAACGGATGATTGCGGAGTACGAAGAGAAGCCTTTGAACCGCTGGAACACGACGGGATTTCGCGTCGATCACGGCATCGTCGCGCGCGCGACGCTCGCGCGTGTGCTGTGGGTGCAAGGTCAACGCAGCGAAGCATACGATCTGGCGGCGCACACGTTCGATTCGGCCGTGCAATACGACCATGAAATGGTCACCTGTTACGTGCTCGTCGAAGGGCTCGTGCCGATCGCGCTTCTGAACGGCGATCAGGCGGCGGCACGGCATGGCATCGACGTGCTTCAGGAAATTTCCGTGCGCTTCGGCCTCACGATCTGGAGCGCCTGCTGCGCATGCTACGACGCGTGGCTGGCGACGCTCGCCGAACCTGGCGATGCAGCAATTGGGCGGCTGGCCGCGTCGATCGCGGCAATGCGCGCAACAGGTTTTCTCGCGCAGATTTCGCCGTTGCTGGGACAACTGGCCGTTGCGATGACGGCCGCATCGCGCGAGCACGAAGCACTCGCTACGATCGATCAGGCCTTGCGTCTCGCCGACGACAACGGCGAGCGCTGGTACTACGCCGAGCTGTCCCGCATCAAGGGCGAGATAGTGCGCAAGCTCGGCCGTCACGACGAAGCGCAACGCTGGTTTGCCACCGCGCTCGACTGGGAGCAGCGCAACGGCAACGAACGGAGCGCCGCGCGCGGGGCCGGCCATGCGTCGCGCGTTTCGCTTCGCATGGCTTCCGTTCAGTCACGTGCTTAATAACGATTAAGCGTGTCATCAGGACTTTAAGTCCGCTCGTCACTAAGCTTCCCCCCGGGTCGTAATGCCATCGCGGCATTGTGAAACCTGCGCCTGAGCGGCGCGGGCGAACCGTTTGCGTCGGGCTTGCCGATGCGACGTCGACTGCAGCAATCCACTAACCGGACATTAGCGTGGCTGCCTTCGTGCAACCGCGCGGGTCTCTCGCACTCTCGCGAAATGGAGCTACTCATGGCCTATGAACTGTTGACGCCCGACACCTGCGCGCTCGCGCTGATCGATCACCAGCCGCAGATGTTCTTCGGCACGAACTCGCACGAGCGCACGACCATTCTGCACAACGCGCAGATTCTTGCGAAGAGCGCGAAGCTCTTCAACGTCCCGACCATTCTCACGACGATCGCGTCGGAGTCGTTCAGCGGTCATCTCGTGCCCGAAGTGCAAGCCGTGTTTCCGGAAACGAAGCCGATCGACCGCACGTCGATGAACTCGTGGGAAGACAAGCAATTCCGCGAAGCGATCAAGGCGACAGGCCGCAAGAAGATCGTGATCGCGGGCCTGTGGACTGAAGTGTGCGTGACGTTCCCGACCGTGCAGATGCTCGCCGAAGGCTTCGAGATCTACGTGCCGACGGACGCATGCGGCGACATCACGGAAGAAGCACACGAGCGCGCGGTGCAGCGCATCGTCCAGGCGGGCGCCGTGCCGATGAACTCGCTGCAGTTCATGTGCGAGCTGCAACGCGACTGGGCGCGCGGCGAAACGTACGAAGGCTGCATGGACATCTTCAAGGCGCATAGCGCATACGGCATCGGCGTGCGCTACGCGAAGCAGATTCTCGGCGAGCACGCGAGCGAGGCGGGCTGATCGTCCTTCAATGCTGCGATGTCCTGCGCGTCGCGCGATGGTGTGCTGCCGTCGCGCGACGCGTGCCCGACCACGAAACACGGAGAGCGACGATGAGCACATCGAACCAGCTCAGTCAGCCCAGGCAGCCCGCCCGCATCGCGGACCTGGTGATCTACAACGGCAAGATCGCGACGCAGGACGACAAGCGTTCGTTCGTCACGGCGCTCGCCGTCGCGAAAGGCGAGATCGTCGCGAGCGGCAACGATCACGACATGATGCAATGGGCCAACGAGTCCACGCGCCGCATCGATCTGAAAGGCCGCACGGTGATCCCCGGTCTCAACGACTCGCATCTTCACGTGATTCGCGGCGGCCTCAACTTCAATCTCGAACTGCGCTGGGACGGCGTGCCTTCGCTTGCCGACGCGCTCGCCATGCTGCGCGCGCAGGTGGCGCGCACGCCCGCGCCGCAATGGGTGCGCGTGGTCGGCGGATGGAACGAATTCCAGTTTGCGGAGAAGCGTGGGCCGACGCTCGAAGAGATCAACGCGATCGCACCGGACACGCCCGTGTTCATCCTGCACCTGTACGACAGCGCATTGCTGAACGCCGCCGCGTTGCGCGCCGTCGGCTACGACCGCGATACGCCGAATCCGCCCGGCGGCGAAATCCAGCGCGACAAGCGCGGCAACCCGACGGGCATGCTGATCGCGCGCCCGAATGCAGGGCTGTTGTACGCGACGCTCGCCAAAGGCCCGAAGCTGCCGTTCGACGATCAGGTCAACTCGTCGCGCCAGTTCATGCGCGAACTCAATCGACTCGGCGTGACGAGCGCGATCGACGCGGGCGGGGGCTATCAGGCGTATCCCGACGACTACGCCGTCATCATGGAACTCGCGAAGCGTAACGAGTTGACGGTGCGCATTGCCTATAACCTGTTCACGCAGAACGCGAAGAAAGAAATCGAAGACTTCGCGAAGTGGGTCAAGGTCACGAAGCCCGGCGACGGCGACGACTTCCTGAAGGTGAACGGCGCGGGCGAAATGCTGGTGTTTTCCGCCGCCGACTTCGAAGACTTCCTGGAGCCGCGCCCCGACTTGCCGGACGCGATGGAAAGCGAGCTCGAAGCCGTCGTGCGGCTGCTCGTGCAAAACCGCTGGCCGTTCCGTCTGCACGCGACGTACGACGAATCGATCGAGCGCTTTCTCAACGTGTTCGAGCGCGTGAACATCGATACACCGTTCAACGGACTGCGCTGGTTCTTCGACCATTGCGAAACGATCTCGCAGAAGAACATCGAACGCATTGCGGCATTGGGCGGCGGCATCGCCGTACAGCACCGGATGGCCTATCAGGGCGAATACTTCATCTCGCGCTATGGCGCGGAGGCGGCGGCGCGCACGCCGCCCGTGCGGCAGATGCTCGCGGCGGGGCTGCCCGTCGGCGCGGGCACGGACGCGACGCGCGTCGCGAGCTTCAACCCGTTCGTGTCGCTGTATTGGCTCGTGTCGGGACGCACGGTGGGCGGCACGCCCATGTACGCGGCGCAAGACCGGCTCGACCGGATGGAAGCGTTGCGCCGCTATACGGTGGGCAGCGCGTGGTTCTCGAACGACGAGACGCGCAAGGGCGCGCTCGTGCCCGGCCAGCTCGCCGATTTCGCCGTGCTCTCCGACGATTTCTTCACGATCGACGAAGACCACATCAAGCATCTGACGTCCGTGCTGACGGTGGTCAACGGCCGCGTCGTCTATGCCGCCGACGAGTTCGAAACGTTGGCGCCGCCCGCGCTGCCCGTGAGCCCGACGTGGTCGCCCGTCGCCGAGTACGGCGGTTATGCGCGCTATCGGCCGATGGCGCCGTTGCAGCAGTCGTGCAACGACGCATGCGTGAATCTGTGCGGCGTGCATCGACATGCGCACGCGTGGGCATGGCGCAGCAACGTGCCCGCGAACGACGCGAACTCATTCTGGGGCGCGCTCGGTTGCAGCTGCTTCGCGTTCTAGCCGCCTGCACGCGATGAACCGCTTTTGCGCCACCGACGCCGCGCTGCTGTTTCTGCGCGTTACCGCGAGCGTGCTCGTGCTGCTCGTGCATGGATTGCCGAAGGCGCTCCACTTCACGAGCCAGCTCGATGCGATCGAAGACCCGCTGCATCTCGGCAAGACGCTGACGCTCGCGTTCGCGATCTTCGCTGAGGTTGTATGTCCGCTGCTGATGATGGCAGGCATCGCGACGCGTCTTGCCGCGCTGCCCATCATGTTCGTCTGCGCGATAGCGCTCGGTCTCGTGCATCGCGAATGGACGCTGGAGCAGGGGCAATTCGCGTGGATGCTGCTGATCATGTTCGGCACGATAGCGATCGGCGGCGCGGGACGTTATCGGCTCGCGCTGCGTCCGCATGCGTCCGGGCAGCGGCAGGTCTGAGGGGCGTCGCATCGCCCAGGATTTTCGCCGCACTCATTTTGCGGGCTGATTGCCGGCTCGTCGTAGAAGGACCAGGAGTAAGTCATGTCATATCTGATCTCGCTGGGCGCGGGCCTTGTGGTCGGCCTGCTGTATTACCTCGTGCGCGTGCAGTCGCCTGCGCCGCCCTTGATCGCGCTCGCGGGGCTGCTCGGCATCGTGATCGGCGAGCACGCGATTCCCTTCGTGCAGGCGCAGATCCGTACGCCGGCCGCGCAAACGCAAAGCGCACCGACCGTCACCAGCAGCAAGCCCACGCCGTCATGCAGCAAGGACCAGTGAGCGCGGGCGCGCACGCCGCTGCGCAACTCGATCACGTGCCCGGCGAAGACACCTGGCTCGCGACCATCGCCGGTTATGTCGATACGCTCGGCTTCGTCGCGCTGTTCGGCCTCTTCACCGCACATGTGACGGGCAACTTCATCCTGATCGGCTCGGACCTCGCGGGCGCGGGGCATGGCCTGTTGATCAAGTGGCTCGCGTTTCCCGCATTCGTCGCGGGCATCGTGGCCGCGCGCGTGCTCGACAACCGCCTGCTCAAACGCGGACACGGCGTGCGCGCCTGCGCGCTGTACGCGCTGCAGGCGGCGCTGCTGGCGGGCTTCATGGCGGCGGGCGTGCTCGCCGCGCCCATCAGCGACGCCGATGCGCCGATGACGATTGCCTGCGGCCTGCTCGGCGCGGCGGCCATGGGCGTGCAGAACGCGCATGGCCGCCTGACGGCGCGCTCCGTCGTCGCGAACACCGTGATGACGGGCAACGTCACGCAGGCCGTGATCGACGCGTTCGATCTGCTGTTCTCGCCCGGCGACGAGAAAACGCGTCACGCGGCGCGCACGCGGCTATGGCGCACGCTGCCGCCCGTCGCCGGTTTCGCGGTCGGTGCGGGCGCGGGCGCGGCGGGCTATCTGCTCGCGTCGTTCTGGGCGCTGCTGCTGCCGCTTGCCGCGCTGTGCGCGCTGGCCGTGCTGTCGCGAAAGACGCGCGTGCTGCTCACGCAAACCTGAACGCGCTGCGCGTCGCATGTGAGCGCGCGGCGGCATCCATTACCAGCAAGGAGTTTTTCATGAGCACCGTCAAGATGTATCGAATGTTGCGGGCCGTCGCGATGTCGGCCGTGTCGGCTGTCGCGCTCGGCATCGCGCTGGCCGGCGCGCCGGCGTTTGCCGAAGCCGACCATCAGAACGCGGGCAAGAGCACGCCCGTCGTGTCCGTCGGTCCGCAGTACGACACCACGCACGTGTACGTGTCGGGCCAGGATATCGACGCGTTCGTCAACAGCTTCGTCGCGACGTTCGGCGGCAAGGCGTCGCCGCGCGCCGTGTTCACCGTCACGCCGACGCCGAGCAAGACGGCGTCGCAATATGTGCAGACGCCTGTGGGCATGCTGTCGGTGTTCGCGTTCGAGACGCCCATTCCCTATCCGTTCGGCAACGAGCGCACCGGCTATCTCGTCACCGACATCGACAAGGCC
>BBSL01000180.1 GCA_001319865.1 Burkholderia sp. E7m39
CCGCGCGCGCGGCGGGCGCGGACGTGATCGTCGATACCTTCGACGATCCCATCGGCAAGGACGCGATCATCCAGTGGCCGGGCGGCCTTTACATGCAGCTGTACTGGCATACGAAGGCGCCTTCGTACGGTCCGCTCGACACGGTGCCCGACAACCGCGTGTATCTGTCCGCGCAGTCCGCCGACAACTTCATCAAGCGATTCGTGCGCTTCTCGCACGGCAAGGTCGTGTCCGACAACCGCCATGCGGACGGCGCCGAAATCGGCAAGCCGGGCGACACGATCCGGCGCGTGCGTCTCACGTCGGGCTTCGGCAACATGCTCGTGTTCGTGACGGACGGCAAGCTGCCTTATCCGTTCGGCCACGACGTGACGGGCTATCAGGTCGCCGATCTCGACGCGACCTTGACGAAGGCACAGGGCAACGGCGTCAAGGTGCTGGTGCCCGCGAGCCGCACGGTCGAAGGCCGCACGGCGATGGTCGAATTTCCCGGCGGCTACGTCGCCGAGATTCACGAAGCGACGAAGTGACGGGGCGTCGATCGATGCGGCGCGTCGTGTCGAAGGCGGCCGCCTGTGCCGCGCTCGCGTTGTGCGGCTGGGCCGAAAGCGCGAGCGCCGTCGCAGCGGACGACACGGCCGACCCGGGCGCGGCCGCTGCGCCCATGGCAAGTTCCGCGGCAACGTCTGTGGCAACTTCTCCGGAAACTTCGGCGGAAACTTCGGCGGCAACGTCGTGCACCGCGAAGCGGCCTTCGTCGCTGTCGTTCAACCGCTGGCAGGAAGACTGGTCGGTGCTCGCGAATCCGTGCGTGCCGCGCAAGCCGTTCGACGCGCTCAAGTACATTCCGCTCGGTGCCGATCCGTCGACGTATCTGTCGCTCGGCGCGAACCTGCGCGAGCGTTTCGAGCTGAACAACACGCCGCTCTTCGGCCTCGGCAGCGCGCGGCCCGACAGCTATGTGATCCAGCGCGCCGAGGTGCACGCGGACGCGCGCATCGGCCAGCATGTGCAGGCGTTTTTCCAGCTCGAGGATGCGCGGCCGTTCGGCAAGGATGCCGTCACGCCCGTCGACAAGAATCCTCTCGACATCGAGCAGGCGTTCGTTGCGTTCGTCTATGGCGTGGGCGGCGGCACGTTCAAGGCGCGGGTCGGCCGTCAGGAGATGGCGTTCGACTTGCAGCGCTTCGTCTCCGTGCGCGACGGCCCGAACGTGCGGCAGGCTTACGACGCGTTGTGGGCCGACTACGAGATCGACAAGTGGCGCTTCATCGGCTATGCGACGCAGCCCGTGCAGTATCGCGACGTCACCGCGTTCGACGATGTGTCGAACCGGCATCTGACGTTCAGCGGCGTGCGCGTCGAGCGCGTGAATACGGGGCCGGGCGATCTGTCCGCGTACTGGTCGCGCTACAACCGCGACAACGCGCGCTTTCTGGATGCGACGGGCACCGAGCATCGCGATGTGTTCGACGTGCGCTACGCGGGCAAGGCCGCGCCGTTCGACTGGGACGCGGAAACGATGCTGCAGACGGGGCACGTCGGCAACGACACGATCGGCGCGTGGGCGTTCGGCGTGCTGGGCGGCTACACCTTCGCGTCGCTGGCGGGCACGCCGCGCCTGGGCTTGCAGGTGGACGGCGCATCGGGCGACCGGCATCCCGGCGACGGACGCGTCGAGACCTTCAATCCGCTCTTTCCGAACGGCTACTACTTCACGCTCGCGGGTTACACGGGCTACAGCAACCTGATACACGTGAAGCCGTCGGTGACGTTCAAGGTCACGCCGAAAATTACGCTGCTGACCGCGCTCGGCTTCCAGTGGCGCGCGACGGCCGCCGATGCCGTCTACGCCCAGGGCTCGGCCGTCGTGCCCGGCACGGCGGGCAAGGGCACGCGCTGGACGGGCATGTACGCGCAGGTTCGCGCGGACTGGGCCGTCAATTCGAATGTCGCGCTCGCGCTGGAAGCCGTGCACTTCGAAGTCGGCGATTCGTTGCGCGCGTTGGGCGCGCGCAATGCGGACTACGTGGGCGTCGAGGCGAAGTTCGGCTGGTGATCGGCGCGTCACGCGTGCGACGCGTGGCCGCGTGCGGACCCAGCGCCTTCTCGCGAAGGCGCCGTTCGCAGACGGGCCGTCGTTGCGAAAACGCTCCGCGTTAGCGCCATCCGCCGTAACCGCGCCAGCCGTAGCCGTAGCCGTAATACCCCGGGCGATAGACGGGCATCGCCGCGTACTCCATCGGCGCGACGGGCGGGGGGCTCACGTAGACGGGCTGATAGACGGGCACGTAATGCACGGGCGGCGGCTGGTACGGCTGGAACACGACCGTTTCGGCTTCTTCGGGCGGTGCGTCGTAGACGGGCGCCTGCGTATAGACGGGCGCCGGACGATAGCGCGGACGCGGCGCCGGTGCGGGCGCGTACTGGACGGGCGCGGCATCGTCATCGTCGTAGGCGGCTTGGGCCTGCAGCGGCTGCTGCGCGACGCGCGGCTGGCTCGCGCGGCGGACCTGCGCGTTGTCGTCGCCCGGCATGCCGGCGGGCAGCGGCGGGGGCTGCTGTGCGGACGCTTTCGACGTGCGCTTCAACTGTTCGCGCAGCGACGCATAGGTCTCGGCGTCTTCCTTCGCGCGGGCGGTGTAGCCGTTGTGATAGGCGTCGCTCAGATCTTTCTGGCGCGCCTTGTTTTCCTCGTCGGCGGTCATCTGCTCCTCGCCCGGATCGAGCGAGGCTTCATTCGTGCCGCCGTTGTCATAGGCTGACCGCGGCCCGTCAGCCCACGCGGCGGCGGGTGGCAGGGCGCAGACCAGGGTCACGGACGTCGCCGCGGACCCGAGCAATGTGCTGATTCTCATGGTTGTTACCTCGCAGGTGGGCATGCACGGCAAACTCATCGCTGTACACATGCCCGGTGCCGATCGATGCCAATCGGCCTCCCGCCGGAACATGCGTACGTCCATGCCGAATCCACGCTGTCAGCAACGCCCGACGCCCAGCGTTTCATGCGCAAGACATCGTCCGCTCGATCGACATGACGTGACCTAACTTGCCAGCATTCCGCCGCGATGGATGCGATGTAGCACACATTGCGGACCAGATGCGAGGTGAGGGAAAACGTGAGGTCGCGCAGCGGCGCGGCGAAGCGGGTTTTTCCCGGCGTTTCCTCGACGTTTCCTTGACAGTTCGATGTCAGGTTCCGCTGTTCGCCGCGTGTGCGTCACAGCACGCTCGCCCACGCGTGGTGCACGAAGTGCTTGCGCTCGAACGCTTCGATGTCGGCGAGCGCGGACAGCGTCAGGTCGACCGTGTCCATGCCTTCGATCACCATCTGCTTGTGACGCGCGCCTAGCGGATACGTGTAGACGTTTCCGCGCGCGTCGCTGACGGTCTGTCGTTCGAGATCGATGCGCATGCGCGAGGCGGGTTCATGCGTCGCGGCATGCAGCAATGCGTCGATGGCGTCGCGCTCGAGTTGCACGAGCAGCAACCGGTTGTTCATCGCGTTCGAATAGAAAATCTCCGCGAAGCTCGGTGCAATGACGGCCTGAAAGCCGTATTGCTGCAAGCCCCACACCGCGTGCTCGCGGCTCGATCCACAGCCGAAATTCGCGCCGCCGATCAGAATGCGCGCGCCTTCATACGCGGCCTGGTTGAGCACGCAATGGGTGCGCGGCGCACCGTGCGCGTCGAAGCGCAAGTCGTACAGCAGGCCGTCGGCCAGACCGGCTTTGTCGATGATGCGCAGAAACTGCTTCGGCATGATCTGGTCGGTGTCGAGGTTGTCGATGGGCAGCGGCGCTGCCGTGCCTTCGATCGTCGTCAAGCGGTTCATTGCGCGTGCGCCTCCAGGGTGCGGACATCGGTGATGCAGCCCGTCAGCGCGGCGGCCGCCGCCATCGCCGGGCTCATCAGATGCGTGCGGCCGCCGCGTCCCTGGCGGCCTTCGAAATTGCGGTTGGTCGTCGAGGCGCAGCGCTCGCCTTCGTCGAGCAAATCGTCGTTCATCGCGAGGCACATCGAGCAGCCCGGCTCGCGCCATTCGAAGCCCGCGTCGATCAGCGTCTGCGCGATGCCTTCGCGCTCGGCCGCGCGGCGCACGCTGCCCGAGCCGGGCACAACCATCGCGCGCACGCCGCGGGCAACGCGCTTGCCGCGCACGATGGCGGCGACGGCGCGCAGGTCTTCGATGCGCCCGTTCGTGCACGAGCCGATGAACACGCGG
>BBSL01000181.1 GCA_001319865.1 Burkholderia sp. E7m39
TGGTCCGGGCTCGTGCCCCACGTGACGAACGGCGCGATGTCGCGTGCGTCGAAGCGATGCTCGGCGTCGAAACGCGCGCCTTCGTCGGAGTGCAGCCCGCGCCAGTCGTCGAGCGCGGCGCGCCACGCGGCGGCGTCGAGCGACGAAACGTGGGCGCGCACGTAGTCGAAGGTCGTCTGGTCGGGCGCGATCAACGCGGCGCGCGCGCCCGCCTCGACGGTCATATTGCACAACGTCATGCGCGCTTCCGCGGACAGCGACGCGACGGTCGATCCCGCGAACTCGACGGCATAGCCGCGCGCGCCTTGCGCACCGATGTGGCTGAGCAGCCAGATCACGACATCCTTCGACGATGTGCCATATGGCAAGGTACCGTCGATCGTGATGCGCATGGTTTGCGCGAGGCGATAGGCGAGCGTTTGCGTGGCGAGCACATGCTCGACTTCCGATGTGCCGATGCCGAAGCCAAGCGCGCCCAGCGCGCCATACGTGGTCGTGTGGCTATCCCCGCACAGAACTACCATGCCGGGACGCACGAGCCCGAGCTCGGGCGCGACGATGTGCTCGATGCCTTGCAACGGATCGTTCGCAGCGAGAATCCGGATGCCTTCGCGCTCGCAGTTGCGCGCGAGATTCTGCGCGAGCTTCAGCGACGCGGCGTCGCGAATCACGCGCGGCGTTTCGGCATGCGTCGGAATGATGTGACTGACGACGGCAAGCTGCTGCCGCGGCCTGCGCACGGTGCGGCCACGCGCTTCGAGCGCGCTGAATGCCTGCGGGCTCGTGTACTCGTTCATCACGTGCAGATCGACGTAGAGCAGCACGTTCTGATCGTCGATGCGCGACACGAGATGCGAATCGACGAGTTTCTGGTAGAGGGTTCGTTTTGACATGGCGATGGCGGGTTGCGCGGCGTTGAAGTCATGCGCCGAGGAAAGGCAGCACACGGTCGAGTAGCCATTGCGGCGCTTCTTCGGGGATGTAGTGGCCGCATGGCAGCGCTTCGCCTTGCACCTGCGGCGCATACGCACGCCACTCGGCGAGAGGATCGAAGCATTGTTCGATCACGCCGTGCGCGCCCCACAGCGCGAGAAAATCGCAGGCGATCTGCTGTTGTGCGGCGAGCGTCGCGCGGTCGTGATCGAGGTCGATCGTGATGCTGGCGCGGTAGTCTTCGCAGATGCCGTGTGCCGTCGCGGGATCGGACAGGCAGCGCAGATATGCCGCATAGGCGTCGGCCGTGAAGGGCGCGAGGCCCGCGCTGCGCGCGCCGATCGTCTGTTGCAGATACAGGTCGGGATCGGCGCGGATCAGCGTCTCCGGAAACGGCGCGGGGCGCACGAGCATGAACCAGTGCCAGTAGGCGCGCGCGAAGTCGAACGAGGTTTTTCCGTACATCGCCAGCGTGGGCGCGACGTCGAGCGTGACGAGACGTTCGACGGCACCGGGATGATCGAGCGCCATGCGCGCCGCCACACGGCCGCCGCGATCATGGCCGATCACGGCAAACGACGCGAAACCATGCGCGCGCATCAGTTCGAGCTGGTCGAGCGCCATGCGGCGCTTCGAGTAGTTCGCGTGATCTGCGCTGCCCGGCGGTTTTCCGCTGTCGCCGTAGCCGCGCAGGTCGGCGGCGATCACCGTGAAGCGCTCGGCAAGCGCGGGTGCGACCTTGTGCCAGATTGCGTGCGTCTGCGGGTGTCCGTGCAACAGCAGCAACGCGGGACCGCGTCCGCCCTTGATCGCGTGAATCGTGATGCCGTCGACGTCTGCCGACGCATCGGTGAAACCTTCGAACATCGTTGTCTCCCAAGTTGCATCGAGTCTAATTGATGCCCTGGGAGATTCGGTTTCCTTTGAGGCATTCCGGTCGTAACTTTGAGGAACGAATCCGGGATGCGGTGGGTGGCGCGTGTTTAGCCGGGATGCGTGACGTCAGCGGGTTCCCGTGCCGCTTGGCGATACCCGAGCCGCGCCGACAACGCCGCGCCCGCTTCCTTCAGCAAGGCCACGTAATGCAGCTTCGTATCGGCGCCGCAGCGCATCGTCGGGAACGACACCGACAGGCCCGCGATCACCCGGCCGAAGCGGTCGAACACGGGAACGGCAAGGCACCGCAAGCCTTCTTCCTGTTCCTCGATGTCTTCGCCGTAACCTTGCGCGCGCACCTGCGGCAGGATGCTCATCACGGCTTCGGCGGAAGCGAGCGTCTTGGCCGTCGACTTGCGAAACTCGATATGCGACAGCACTTCGCGCGCGTCGGCGGGGTCCATCCACGCGAGCAGCACCTTGCCGATGGCCGTGCTGTGCAGCGGATTTCGGCGGCCGATGCGCGACTGCATGCGCAGTCCGTAATCGGCGTCGATCTTGTGGATGTAGATAATCGCGTCTTCGTCGAACATGCCGAGATGCACGGCCTCGCGCGTGGCGCTCGCAATCCGGCGCATGTCGATGTCGGCCTCGCGCACGAGATCGACGCTCTCCAGCGCTTTTGCGCCGAGTTCGAACAAGCGGATCGTCAGCCGATAACGTTCCGTCTCGACTTCCTGCGTCACGTAGCCGAGCGCCTTGAGCGTCTGCAGCACGCGGTGCACCGTCGTCTTCGACAGCGACAGGCGCTGCGACAACTCGCTGATGCCGATCTGTCCGCTATCGCCGATCGCGCCGAGAATCGCGAACACGCGCGCGACCGACGACAGCGATTCGCCCTTGTCGGCGGTATCCGCTTCAGGCGGGAGCGGGGTGGCGGCGCGCTTGCGCGGGGCGGCGGACGGCGTGTTGCGTTTGTCGATGGCTGACATGTCGGTCGTGCATTTCCGGAGGTTCGCTGCATCACGACACGCGGGCGCGCGGCGTATGCAGCGAGCGTGGCGCAGCGATGTTGCTGATCGGCGAAATATACCGCGTGCGCGGTGCAATTCACATCATCGCGCGAGCCATCCGCCGTCGACGGCGAGCGTGTGGCCGTGCACGTAGTCCGAAGCCGCCGATGCGAGAAACACCGCCGGGCCCGCGAGATCGTCGGGCGTGCCCCAGCGTCCCGCCGGAATGCGCGCGAGGATTTCGCCGTTGCGCTGCTCGTCTTCGCGCAGCGCGGCCGTGTTCGACGTCACCATGTAGCCGGGCGCGATCGCGTTGACGTTGATGCCGCGCGCGGCCCATTCGTTCGCGAGCAGCCGCGTCAAGCCGACAATGCCGCTCTTTGCCGCCGTGTACGACGCGGCGCGAATCCCGCCCTGAAAGGACAGCATCGACGCGATGTTGATGATCTTGCCGCGCTGCTGCCGTTCGACGAAGTGCCGCGCGGCGGCCTGCGCGAGAAAGAACGCGCTTTTCAGGTTCACGTTCATCACGGCGTCCCAGTCGTCCTCGGAGAACGCGAGCGCGTCAGCGCGACGGATGATGCCCGCGTTGTTCACCAGCACGTCGAGCCGTCCGCACGCTTCGAGCGCGGCCCGCACGATATCGTTGACGCACGCGGTGTCCGCCAGGTCGGCGCTCACGCCGACGTAGCGGCGGCCCAGCGCTTGCACGCGATGCGCCGTGTCGCTGTCGTCGGAGCGGCTCACGCCGACGATATCGCAGCCCACCGCCGCGAGCGCGTGCGCCATGCCCGCGCCGAGTCCCGTGTTGCTGCCCGTGACGAGCGCGACCTTGCCGCTGAGGTCAAAGGCCGTATTCATGCGCTGCTCCTGTTCGATAGAAACGTTGCGCTCAGCGCAGATCGCGCACGGCGAGATGGTCCATGTCGCCGAACACCTGGTTCTCGCCCACCATGCCCCAGATGAACGTGTACGCGCGCGTGCCGACGCCCGAGTGAATCGACCAGCTCGGCGAGATCACGGCCTGCTCGTTGTGCACGAGAATGTGCCGCGTTTCCTGCGGCTCGCCGAGCATGTGAAAGACGGCGGCATCGTCGGCGACGTTGAAGTAGAAATAGACCTCCATGCGCCGATCGTGCGTATGGCACGGCATCGTGTTCCACAGGCTGCCGGGCTCGAGCTTGGTCATGCCCATCGACAACTGGCAGGTGGGCAGCACTTCGGGAACGATGAACTTGTAGATCGTGCGGCGGTTGCTCGTCGCGGGATCGCCGAGCGTTTGCGGCGACGCCTGATCGAGCGTGATCGTGCGCGTCGGATACGTGGCCTGCGCGGGCGCGCAGTTCAGATAGAACTTCGCGGGGCGCGCGGGATCATCGCTGCCGAAGGTCAGCGACTGCGTGCCCTTGCCGACGTAAATCGCTTCCTCGTTGCGCACGGCAAAGCGCTGACCGTCCGCCTCGACCCAGCCGTCGCCGCCGATATTGATCGCGCCGAGTTCGCGCCGCTCGAGCAGATAGCTCACGCCGATCGACTTGCCGAGCGAGCCGGGCACTTCGACGGCGCGCGTCTGCGGCAATGCGCCGCCAACGATGATCCGGTCGATATGGCTATACGTGAGCGCGAGCGCGTCGGGCTGGAAAACCTTTTCGACGAGGAACGCTTTTCTGAGGCCCGCCGTGTCGAGCGTTTTCGCGTACTCGCTGTTGATGCTCTGTCTGACTTCCATGTCTCCTCCGCTGCGGGTCGGCGCGCCGGGGGCCGCGTCCGGGTTGGCTTTGCGCGCAGTCTAGCATGATCGGAACGCCGGTCCGAAAATGAAAAATCGCGGAATCACAGATAGCGGGAGCGGTTTTAACAAAGCAGGGTAAACGATTAATCTCAGTGCGTATAAAACCGGAACATCGTTCCTTTATCGAGTGCTATAGTCCGCGAACGGGCGGACAGAGCCGGACGAATACCGGACAGCGCCGCCGTTCCCATCACCGGCCTGGCGTCGTATGGAGGAGACAGAGACATGAATCTGAAGAAGGCAATCGACCGCGTACCGGGCGGTCTCATGCTGATCCCGCTGCTGCTCGGCGCATGCGTGCATTCGTTCGCGCCTGGCGCAGGCAAGTACTTCGGCTCGTTCACCAACGGCCTGATCACGGGCACAGTGCCGATCCTCGCCGTGTGGTTCTTCTGCATGGGCGCGACCATCGATTTGCGCGCCACGGGCGCTGTGCTGCGCAAGTCGGGCACGCTGCTCGTCACGAAGATGCTGGTCGCGTGGCTCGCGACGATCGTCGCGTCGTATCTGCTGCCCGTCGATGGCATCAAGACGGGCTTGTTCGCGGGGCTTTCCGTGCTGGCCATCACGACGTCGATGGACATGACCAACGGCGGCCTGTACGCCGCCGTGATGCAGCAGTACGGCACGAAGGAAGAGGCGGGGGCGTTCGTGCTGATATCGATCGAATCGGGGCCGCTCGTCAGCATGATCATTCTGGGCGCGACGGGCGTCGCGTTCTTCGAGCCGCGGCTCTTTGTCGGCGCGGTGCTGCCGTTTTTGATCGGCTTTACGCTCGGCAATCTGGATAGCGCGCTGCGCGAGCTGTTCGGCCGCTGCGTGGTGCCGCTGATTCCGTTCTTCGGCTTCGCGCTCGGCAACGGCATCGACCTGAACGTGATCGTCAAGAGCGGCGTGCCGGGCGTGCTGCTGGGCCTCGGCGTGATCGTCGTCACGGGCATTCCGCTGATCCTCGCCGACCGGCTGATCGCAGGCGGCAATGGCGCGGCGGGGCTCGCGGCTTCGTCGACGGCGGGTGCGGCGGTGGCCAATCCGTCGATCATCGGCGAGATGATTCCGCGCTTCAAACCGATGGTGCCCGCCGCGACGGCGATGGTCGCGACTGCCTGCCTCGTCACCGCGATTCTCGTGCCCATTCTCACGGCGATGTGGACGCGGCGCGCGCGCCTGAAAGCGGGGCTCGCCGACTTGCAGGCCGACGAGGACGCGGGGCCGATGCCGCAGCCGCTCGGTGCGCATGAGTGACACGCGCGTCGTGCGCAGGTAGGGCACATGCCGGACGCGACTGGCGTGACGGGCTGACGAGCAGCCCGTCACGCTTTTTTCATTGGATGCTCATCGACGCGGCGCACGAACGGCGCAAACCGGGCAAAACCCCGCGCTAATTGCGGCCTAATTCGCGGCGTCGACAATTCGCTTCACGGTGTGCAGCGAGACCCTGATGGACGATGTGCCAAGCGTTCTATCGCAGGCTGCGCCAGCACGCGGCACCCGATTTTTCGCCGAGACACGGCTTCAGGATCGCACGGAGCAATCATCATGAACGTACCCATCATCGACGTCGCGCCGCTTCTGCGTGACGATCCGCGCGGCTGGCGCGAAGTGGAACAGGCGCTGCTCGACGCGCATTCCACCATCGGTTTCTCCGTGCTGGTCAATCACGGCGTGCCGCGCAACGTGACGAACGATCTGTTCTTCGTCTCGCGGTGCTTTCATGCGCTGCCCGAGGCGCAAAAGATGGCGTTGCGCTACGGCGCGAATCTGCGTGGCTTCCTGCCGCTGAATACGTCGACGTTGAGCCGCTCGACGCTGGGCGCCGCTCGTAAGCCGAATCACAGCGACTCGTTCGTCGTACTCGACGATCTCGACGCGTCGCTGCGCGACCGGTGGGCGGATTCGACGATGGGCGGCCATCAGATGTGGCCGCAGGACGTGGCGGGCTTCGAGGCGTCGGCCAGGCGTTATCGCGCGGCGCTGTCGCAACTCGGCATGTATGTCGCGCCGTGCTTCGCGTCGATCATGGGCTTGCCGCGCAACGGTCTGGACCGTTACTTCACGCCGCACAATCCGATCTTGCGGCTGCTTCACTATCCGGCGCTGCCGCAGCGCTCGCCCGACGAATTCGGCTCCGCGCCCCACACGGACTACGGCTGTCTGACGTTCGTCGCCCAGGACGACGTCGGCGGCTTGCAGGTTCAGGCAGCGGACGGAGGCTGGTTCGACGTGCCGTATATCGAGCAGTCGCTGGTGCTGAACACGGGGCAGGTGATGGCGACGTGGAGCCGGGGGCTGATCAAGGCTACGCCGCATCGCGTGATCAATCATCCGGACAGGGACCGCTACTCGATTGCGTTCTTCTACGACTGCGGGCTCGACACGCCCATCGCGCCGCTCATGCCAGCGCAACCGGCGTGCGCGCGCTGCAGCGAACCCGCGAAACTGTACGGCGATCATCTCGATTCGATTCTGCGCACGAACTACGCCTTCACCGCCTGACCCGCCGACGCGCCGTCGCCCCCGCTGGAAAACGGCGCATTCCGGCAACGCTTGACATCCATCGCATTCCGTCCGACTATGTGTCCACAATACGACGCATAGGTCCATAATATGGACAAAAACAGGAGACGGAATGACAGGCCCGCAAAACGGCGTCGATGCAATGACGCCCTATCAGCTCCCCAATCCACCTGAAGCATTGCGCGAAATCGTCGTCGAATCGGCGATTCCGCAGGACGAGCGCGTCTGGGTGCCGCAGGCGGACAACGTCTGGTTCCGGCCGCTGTGCCTGAACGTGTCGAGCGGCTACTGGATGAACCTGCTGCGCGTGCGCAAGTCGGGCGTGCTGAGCCGGCACCGCCATCCGCAGGCGGTCCACGGCATGGTGCTCAAAGGGCGTTGGCGCTATCTGGAGCACGACTGGGTCGCAACGGAAGGCAGCTACGTTTTCGAGCCGCCGGGCGAAACCCATACGCTCTATGTCCCCGAAGACGTCGAGGAGATGATCACGTATTTCCAGGTCAACGGCGTGATGTACTACTGCGACCCGCACGGCAATTACACCGGTTACGAAGACGTGTTCACGAAGCTCGACATGTGCCGCGCGCATTACGAGCGCGTCGGCCTGGGCGCGGGCTACGTCGACCAGTTCGTGAGGTGAGCGTGAGCGCGCCATTCGCATTGCGCCGCGCGTCGTATGACTTCGCGGGCGCGGCGGCCGTCGTGACGGGCGGGGCGCGCGGCATCGGCGCACAAATTGCGCGGCGTCTCGCCGACTGCGGCGCGCGCGTCGCGGTGTGGGATCGCGATGCGGACGCGTCGCGTGCGTCGGGGGCCGACAGCGGGCAAAGCGCCTTGTTCGCCGTCGATATCGCCGATCCCGCTTGCGTTGCGCAGGCCGCGCAGGCCACGCTCGAACGCTTCGGCGGCGTCTCGCTGCTCGTCAACAACGCGGGCTACGCCGGCCCGACCGTGCCGCTCGACGAATACGATCCCGCCGAGTGGTCGCGCATCGTCGATATCAACCTGAAGGGCACGTTCAACGTTTGCCGCGAACTGGTGCCGGCGCTGCGCCGCGCGGGCGACGCCCGCATCGTCAATATCGCATCGCTGGCGGGCAAGGAAGGCACGCCGAATGCGTCGGCGTATAGCGCCGCGAAGGCAGGCGTGCTCGCGTTGACCAAGTCGCTCGGCAAGGAGCTTGCGCAAAGCGGCGTGCTCGTCAACGCGATTGCGCCCGCTGCCGTGCGCACGTCGCTGCTCGAACAGATGGCGCCCGCGCATGTGCAGACGATGATCGACAAGAGCCCGATGAAGCGCCTGGGCGAACCCGACGAAGTCGCCGAGCTGACGCTGTGGCTCTGCTCGGCGTCATGCACGTTCAACACGGGTGCCGTATTCGATCTGTCGGGAGGGCGCGCCACCTACTGACGTTTCTGTCATGCCATGCCGTTCACACGATAGCTTCCACACAGACTCGCAAGAGCAACGGAGGAGACACAGATGCAACCGAAATCACCGCGCCTTCGGCGCATTCAATGGATCGCGCTGACGTTCCTGACGCTAGCGGGCATCGTCAATTATCTGGATCGCAGCACGCTGTCGATCGCCAATCATTCGGTGAGCGGCGAGCTGGGCTTGTCGGCGTCGCAAATGGGCTTGCTGCTGTCGGCATTCTCGTTTGCGTATGCGTTCTCGCAGCTTCCCGTCGGCGCGATGCTCGACCGGTTCGGCGCGCGCGTGATGCTTGGGCTCGGCATGTTCGTATGGTCGTGCGCGCAGTTGTGCGGCGGTCTCGTGCAGACCTTGCCGCAGTTTCTCGCGGCCCGCATCGCGCTCGGCATCGGCGAAGCGCCGCAGTTTCCGGCGGGCGCGAAGGTCGTCAGCGAATGGTATGCGTTGCGCGAACGCGGCCGTCCGACGGGCATCTTTACCACCTCGTCGACGATCGGTCCGGCACTCGCGCCGCCCATTCTCACGGTGCTGCTGCTCGCGTTCGGCTGGCGCTGGATGTTCGTCGTGATGGGCGTGCTCGGCATTGCGGTGTCGATCGGCTGGTACATGATCTATCGTAATCGCGCGGACGTGACGCTCGACGCGAACGAGGTGAAGCATCTGACGGAAGAAGAGCCGCTCGCGCGCGCCGAACGCAAAATGACGTTCGCCGAGTGGCGCGGCCTGTTCGGTTCGGCCACCACATGGGGCATGATCTTCGGCTTCATGGGCGTGATCTACATGGTGTGGCTGTACCTCACGTGGCTGCCCGCGTATCTCGAACACGAACGTCACCTGACGATCGCCAAGACGGGCTGGGTCGTGTCGATTCCGTACATCTTCGGCACGCTCGGCATGCTGTCGAGCGGCTTCATCGCCGATGGCCTGATGGCGCGCGGCATGGCGCCCGTCCGCAGCCGCAAGTGGCCGATCTGCTGCGGTCTGATCGGCGCGGCAGTGTTCACGGTGCCCGCCGCCTTCACGCCGACGCTGACGCTCGCCATCGTCTATCTGTCGCTCGCGATGTACTTCGTCAACCTGGCGAGCGGCGCCGCGTGGGCGCTCGTCAGCGTGGCCGCGCCGCGGCATCTGGTGGCGTCGCTTGGCAGCATCCAGAACTTCGGCGGCTACTTCGGCGGCTCGTTTGCGCCGTTCATCACGGGCGTGGTCGTCGACCGGACGCATTCGTTTGTCAACGCGTTCCTGATCAGCGCGGGCGTGGCGTTCGCGGCGGCGCTCGTGTACATGTTCGTCGTGCGCGTGCCGATCGCCGATCGCGCGGAGCACGACGCCGCCGCGGGCACCCGTGTGACTCATTCCTGAAGCGATATATCGACATGACGTTTCAACACGATCTGTTTGCAGGCAAGACGGCCGTCGTCACAGGCGGCACGCAAGGCATCGGCGCGGGCATCGCGCGTCACCTCGCGGCGCTCGGCGCGTGCGTGATCGCGGCGGGCCTCGCGCCCACCGACGCGCAAATCAGCGCGCTCGCCGCGCATGGCATCGAGGCCGTGCCGCTCGATGTCGCATCGAGGCAGGACGTCGACGCGCTGTTCGCGGGGCTTGCTTCGCTCGACGTGCTGGTGAACTGCGCGGGCGTGATCCGCCGCGGCGACGAACTCGACCCCGACGTGTTCGCGCAGGTGCTCGACATCAACCTGACGGGCACGATGCGCGCATGCGCGGCGGCGCGGCCGCTGCTGCGCGCGCGGGGCGGCGCAATCGTCAATACGGCTTCGATGCTGAGCTTTTTCGGCGGTGGACTCGTGCCTGCATATAGCGCGAGCAAGGGCGGCGTCGCGCAACTGACGAAGTCGCTGGCGATTGCCTATGCGGCCGATCGGATTCGCGTGAACGCCGTCGCGCCAGGCTGGATCACGACGCCTTTGACGCAGGCGCTGCAGGACAACGACGCGCGCTCGCAGGCGATACTCGAACGCACGCCGCTCGGCCGTTGGGGCACGCCCGACGACATCGGCCCCGCCGTCGCGTTTCTGTGCTCGCCAGGCGCATCGTTCATCACGGGGACCGTGCTGCCCGTCGACGGCGGATATCTCGTTGCGTGATGTTTCGCCGCTGTCGCCGGCGTTGCGGATGGACAGCGGGATCGACAGCAAGAAGGGCAGCGCGCCGCCCCTCGCTATAATCGCGTCGCCCTCCAACACCCTCGACACGACCATGCCGACTCCCGCCGCCGATGCGCTAGAAGCCGCGCGCGCCACAGGCACCGCCGCCTTTTCGAAATTCATGTCGGTGCTGCAGCTGATCGCCGACGCGAAGGATGCGCCGAGCGTGCCGCAACTGGCGGCCGCGAGCGGTTTTCCGCGCCCCACGGTGTACCGGATCGTCGGCGCGTTGATGGCGGAGGGGCTGGTTGTTGAAAGTCTGCGCGGCGGCACCTTCGAACTCGGGCCGCGGCTGATGATGCTCGCGAG
>BBSL01000182.1 GCA_001319865.1 Burkholderia sp. E7m39
CCGCAGCTGGGAGCGCTCGGACGTGCGCGTGGCGGCCGCCGATGCATTGCAGTCGCTGCGCGACGCGACGCAGGAAACCGTGCACCTCGCCGTGCGCAGCGGCAGCGAAATGGTTTACATCGAAAAGCTGGAGAGCCCGCACGCGGTGCGCATGGCGTCGCGGATCGGGACGCGCGTGACGCTGTATTCGAGTTCGGTGGGCAAAGCGTACCTTGCCGCGCTCGATCAACCCGCGCGCGACGCGCTGCTCGAAGGTGTGACGCTCGCCCGCTTCACGCCGAACACGATCGTCGACCCGGCTGCGCTGCGCGCGGAACTGGACGCGACGCGCGAGCGCGGCTACTCGGAAGACCGCGAAGAAAACGAAGCACAGATTTTCTGCTACGGATGCGCGATTCGCAGCGCCGATGGTTTGCCCATTGCGTGCATGAGCGTCAGCATTCCGCTTTTCAGGCGCAGCGATACGCCGCTCGACACCTATGTCGGGCCGCTGCGCGCGGCGTGCCTCGCCGTCGCGGAGCGTCTCGGGCCGGCGCCGCGCGCGGCGGGTTAGGCGACCGAGACCGAGAACGTGATGCGTCTCTGATTTTGATCTGCACGGGGCCTCAGGTACACCGCTTGCTCTTGCTAGAGAACGTCGCCGCGCACGCAGCTCGCGACCACAATTCAAGCAACGGAGGTCAGATCATGCTTTATTACGCTTTGGTTTTCTTCGTCATTGCGCTCATAGCTGCTGTATTTGGCTTCGGCGGTATTGCAGCAGGAGCGGCCGGCATTGCGAAAATCCTGTTCTTCCTGTTCCTCGTCATCTTTATCGTGACGTTGCTGATGGGTGTCGTAAGGCGCTGACATCGATTGAGCAAGCAGGGCGGACACCAAGTCCGCCTTGCTGCTTGCAGTGCTTCGCGAGCGCGGGTGCAACGCCCGCGCTGCAACGACGTTCCGTTGCTTCGCTCCGACATCAGTGTTTTCCCCATTCCGCAAAAATGCACGGCGCGTTTGCGCCATGTGCCGTCGCTCAAGGCCGACAGGTCGATTGAGCGAATCAGCCCTTAAATAAGGCCTTTTCTACCGTTTTAAAAATTCTGCGACCCTGGGCATAATGCGAGAGGTACATGAAGGTTAAAGAGGGCCGCATACGCGAGTCTTTTTTACCGACCTCATTGCATTAAAGCGCTGGTCCCTTCCTCGCCGCTATGCCTCGGCTAGTCCGGCCATCATTTCATCCAGCCTTGTAGCGCGCTTCGCCGCGCGTACACATCGTTTTATTTTTTCGCGCCGTTGCGTGATGGCCATTCATATGGCCCGTTTTAGGAATCAACTGATGAAACCGGCAAAGAATACGTTCTGGTCCCGATATGGCCGCTATGTCATGCTTGCTGTGACCGCGACGGCCTTTGCGGCGCTTTTCACGTTTGTGTATTTGCGCCACGGCCAGCGAAACGTGCAGAGCGCGCCGGTACTGACGGGCATCGCGAGCGACATGCGCAAGGACACGTCGGCGTGGACGCATCAGGAGCGCGACGCATCGGAGATGCTGCGCGACATTCGCGAGCACAACGTCACGGCGATCGGCGTGAGCCCGAGTGCGATCCTGGTTTCGACAGGCGACGGCGCGAAGTACTACGTCACCGATCACAACAGTGCTTTCTCGAATGCGCTGCTGCTTGGCGAAATGAAAGCGGACGCGCGTTCTCCTTATCAACTGGTGTGGCTGCCCGATGCCAACATCCATACGGGTTCCGCGCGCTGGATGGATGCGCTCGACAAGGCGCGCGATGCGATCAGCGTGCTGCTGCCGCTGCTGTTGATCGGCGGATTGGCGTGGTTCATGCGCCGCGAAATGACGGGCGCCGCGCGGCTGCTCGAAAGAACACCGGCGCTTTCGTTCGACGACGTGATCGGCGCAGGCGAAGCCAAGGCTGCGCTGTCCGACATCCAGGCCTATCTGACCAACCCGAAACAGTTCACAGGGCTGGGCGTGCGCGCGCCGTGCGGCATTCTTATGACGGGCGGTCCCGGCGTCGGCAAGACGCGGCTTGCGCAGGCGCTGGCAGGCGAGTGCGGCGCGAACTTCATTTCGATCACGGGCAGCTATTTCAGCGCGAAGTACTACGGCGTCGGCATCCAGAAGGTCAAGCATCTGTTCGAACTCGCGCGCAAAAACGCACCCACCGTCATTTTCATCGACGAAGCCGATGGCCTTGCCAAGCGCACGGATACGGGCGGCGGCCCCGTTGAGGCCGAGAGCAACCGCATCATCAACCAGTTGCTCGCGGAGATGGACGGCTTTGCGTCGAATGAAGGCGTGATTATCGTCGCGGCCACCAATCACCCCGACAACCTCGATGAAGCGCTGCGCCGTCCTGGCCGTTTCGATCGCACGGTGCAGGTGCGTCTGCCCGACGTCGAAGACCGCGCGGAGATCATCCGCTTCTATGCGCAGAAGCTCACGTCCAAAGCCGCCGACATCGATTTCAATCAACTCGCGCGCCTCACGACGGGCCTGTCGCCCGCGACGCTCGCCATGGTCGTCAATCAGGCGGGACTGGTCGCGCGCAAGGCGGGCGACGACCGCGTCGCGGCGAAGCACTTCGTCGAAGCCATCAAGATCGCGCGCATCGGCGACGTGAATGGCGCGGAGCGCGCGCTGACGGAAGACGAGCGCACGCGCATCGCGGTGCACGAGGCAGGGCATGGGCTCGTCGCGGCATTGCTCGGCACGGGCATACTCGAAGAAGTGACGATCCTCCCGCGCGGCGGCGCATTGGGCGTCGCGTTGATCACCAAGACGCAGGACAAGCATCTGTACCGCGAAAGCGAAATGCGCAATGAAATCCAGGTCTTGCTCGGCGGGCGCAATGCCGAACTGCTGATGTTCTCGGAAGCATCGAGCGGCGCAGCGCAGGACTTGCAGGAGGCATCGCGCATCAGCCTCGACATGGTGTCGAAATTCGGCTTCAACGCGGACGGCAATCTGTTCAGCCTTGCCGCATTGCCCGCGCAATATGCCGGTCTGCAGATGAAGAGTGCAATCGGGCACGCGAACATTCTGCTCAAGGATCTGAACGAAGCGTGCTACTCGCTGCTGCACGAGAACGAACCCGTGCTCCGAGCGATAGCCGAACAACTGCTTGAATCGGAGACAGTGCCGGGCGAAACGGTTTATCGGCTGATCGAAGAACACAAGGCGACGCGGGAGCGCCTGCATCTGGCAGAGCCCGTCGCCGCAGCCTGAGCCGCGCGACGCGCGTCCCAGCAAGCGGATCGCACATGGTCCGGAGCTGGGACTGAAATATGCTACCCATTTGACACACGACCGGCGCCGCGCGTACCAGACAGCGATTCGGGTTCGCCGTGGCGTTCGGAGGTCGGGTGCGGATGGAGTCGAAAAGTGAAGCGCGTCTGCTGGTTTCTTGCCGCAATATCGCTGTCGCTGTTAACCGGCGCATGTGCGGACACGCGTTCCGCAGGCGTCTACAGCCTGAACTCCGAGCGATCACATCTGAACGAACTCGACGCGGGCGTCCCGCTGGCGATCGTCGTCGACTATGTCACCGTTCCCGAGGAAGTCGACCGGCCTCAGCTCGTGGTTCGTATCAATCCATCACAGCTTCGAATCGTCGAAGCTGCCCGGTGGAGCGAACCTTTGAAGACCCAGATCGGGAACGTTCTGGCAGCCGATCTGGCGCGGCTCTTTCGCGATGCGCGTGTCTCCGATACATCGCAGACGACTGACAGACCGACGGTCCGGCTTGCCATCAACGTGCGAACTTTCGAAGCTGCGCCAGGCAAGGGCGCAGTGATTGCGATCGTCTGGTCCATTCTCACGCCAGATTCCACGCACGTGCTCAATGGAAAATCCATCGTGCTTCAACGAGTCGACGGGGATGGTTATGGCGCGCTGGTTGATGCACAAAGCCGCGCTCTCGCGGCCGTCACCGTCGATATGGCAGATGCAATCATGGCGGCAATCAAGAAGAAACCGGATACGGGCAACAAGAACGCGGATGCTAGTGCCCAAGAACCGCAAGCGCCTCGCGCATCGGTGACAGAGAGACCGTCACTATCCCGTCGAGCGGCGTATTCATTTCCAGAATAAGAAAGATCGCGACGGACGTGCACAGCGCACCCAGAAACAACGCGACGATGACGGTCGCATTCACCGGTGTGAACAGGCCGAACGCGCCGAAGATAATACATAGCCACAACACAAGGGCAATCAAAAGCGCGACGGGGGTCGATCCCGCCGCCTCCAAAAGGCCGAGTTCGCGAACGGCCAGCGCGTTGTCCGCCACCTCTATCGCACGCGCTTGCAAGCGTCGCTGCATATCGGTTTGCGGCGACAGGGTTTCGAGTTCTCGCTCGAGATTCTCCGCGCGCTCGCGCGCCTCGGGGCCGTGCAATGCCTTTAGCTGCGCAGGATCGCCGGACGCCACCTGCTGAATGACACCGGCGACGAACCGCCTGAGCGTGCCCCGGATCTCCTGTGTCGGCGGCCCGTATTGCGCGAGGATACGATCGAGCAAGATCACGTTGGCGGCTTCGTGTGTCACGCTGGCGTTCACCGTGTCGAATGAACTCTTCGCCGACGAAATGAGCAAGCCAAGCACCAGCGCGGCCATCGTGGCGATCAGGCCCGTTGCCAGCTTGACGACGCCAATCGAGTCGTCGTCAAGATGGTGCTCCGGCAGCAGGGTCCGCAGATACAGGCCGAGCAGAGCACTGCAAAAAATGCAGGCAAAAATGATCAGAGCGACGCTCAGATGCTGCATCGTTTAGTCCTCTGTTGCGTCGCATCGGCCTGCCACCGGCTGATGGCCATCCCCGTGTTGCGCCCGCTATTTAGCTTTCACATATTGCGCAACAGATTTGGAAACAGAGTCGCACCAGTCGTCCATGATCGGTTTGACCGACTCGAACGTAATGACGGGCATGTTCGATGTGGCCCGCCCCAGGCGCTCACCCGTGCGCGTGCGTACGACTTTCGACAAGACCTCGCCTGAGACACTGTCCTCGCTACGGGCCTCGACCAGCAGCTTCGCCTGCTGCGGCGCACCCGCCACGCTATTGACCGCCATCGTCGCGACGAAGGCCATCGGCACCACCTGGTAGGGTTTGAGCCCAACCGCTGTGTTGGCGACTCCCGTGATAGCGACTTCCACCTTGACCACGCCCGGCCCAGGTTTCTCCACGACGCGTACCCTCGAGGCGATCGCCTGTTTCAGGCAAGTGGTACCGTATCCGCGTATCTGATCGATGGTCGCCTGACTCAGTTGTTCCGTCGGCTCCGCTTTCGGATACATCGCGAGGGGCTCAACGATAACTGCGTTGTAGTTCGACGGATTGAGCTTGGGGCTCACGTACCTCAAGATCGTTTCGCCGTTGTTGGGGTCGGTGGTTTGCTGCAGATTGGAGTAGTCCCCCAGAAAGCCGGAGTACTCCGATTGCATGGGCGCGTTGTTGCTGGCGCATCCCGCGAGCATCGCTGCAGCCGCAGCCGCAGCCGCAGCCGCAGCAGCATAAATCGTCTTCCGCATAGTCTCCTCCTGGGTTTGTTAAATACATCGATAAACTAAATGACCCATGCGTAGCTGCAATCGGGTTGCACGTCAAAAATTGCCTTGGCGGATGGGTGTCTACTGCGCAAGTTCTTCCGACAGGTTAGCCCGCGCTTTTCACAGTAGGTTAACGTAGGTCAAACAAATAGCTCTTTCTGCTGAAGCGCTTATTGGTGCACGCACAGACGCGTCGCATACAGTTGTCCGCGCAGTTGCCGCGCAGTTGCCGCGCAGTTGCCGCGCAGTTGCCGCGCAGTTGCCGCGCAGTTGCCGGTAAGTGCATACGGCAATCGATGTGGGAAACGGCTTCTCCGAACGCGTGGCCGTAAAATGCTCCAGGTCCGGCTCTCTTGGGATACTCAACCAAAAAGGAAACGTCATGGAAAAGAAGGAGATTGTCTGGGGTATTTTGGGTACCGCAAAGATCAACGACAAAGTGATCAGGCCGATGAACGCGGCCCCGAAGTGTCGAGTGAAGGGCATAGCATCGCGCACCGAGGAGAAGGCAAGGGAAGCAGCCGCCAGGTATGGTTTGGAGGTCGCATACGGCAGCTATGAAGCGCTGCTGGCGGACCCGGAAATTGACGCGGTGTACATTCCATTGCCCAATCACATCCACGTGGAATGGACGATCAAGTCCGTCGAAGCGGGCAAGCACGTCTTGTGTGAAAAGCCGATTGGGCTCGACGCTCAACAGGTCGAACGACTCATCGCTGCGCGCGACAAGCACGGTCGATACATACAGGAAGCCTTCATGGTTCGCACGCATCCGCAGTGGTTGAAAGTGCGGGCCTTGATCGAGGAAGGCGTGGTTGGCGAATTGCGATCGGTGACGGGCGCCTTCACTTATCACAACACGGCCGCCGACAATATCCGGAACAAGAGCGAGCTAGGGGGTGGCGGCCTGCTCGATATCGGTTGTTATCCCATCACAACCTCGCGCTTCATTGTTGGGCGTGAGCCTCGGCGAGTAGTGTCGCTGATCGAGCAAGATCCCGTTTTCAAAGTGGACCGGCTCGGTTCGGTACTGATGGACTTCGACGGGGTGCAGGCGAGTTTCTTCTATTCGACTCAGACCCATCCGTATCAGCGGATGCAGTTTCACGGCACAAAGGGGCGGATCGAAGTCGAGATTCCGTTCAATGCGCCAAACGATCGACCGACGCGTTTGCTAGTCAGTGATCGCATCAGCGACGGAACCGTGAACGACCGCCACGTGGAGCTTCCTGCGTGCGATCAATACGGCATCGCAGCGACGACGTTCGCGGACGCTATATTGAGTGGGCGCCCGCAGACTATTTCGTTAGAAGATACGCGCGCCAACATGCGGGTGGTCGATGCCGTATTTCGCTCGGCTCAATCGCGTGCGTGGGAGCAGATCCAGGAGAGTTGAGTCGCCGGGCGGGCGCAATTTTCCGGGTTCTACAGGGGGCGGCCGTGACTGACATTGGCGTATCGGCTTTCGCGGCCAGAAAAGATAACGATCTTGTAATGCGCGGGTCAGCATCGGGACAGGCGCTGCCGCCGAGAATGAAGGCACCTTTCCATCGACGCTGATGGAAAGGCACAAGGCCTCGTTCATGGTGAATGCGGCCGCTACGCTCTCGAAGGTGGAACCATCATGAAAGCAACGATCAAGGCCGTACTGATTGCCTGCGCGCTGAGCGCACCTGCATTCGCATTTGCACAAGCCGCCGATACGCCAGTGACCCGCGCCGAGGTGAAGGCCGATCTGATCCGGGTCGAACAAGCCGGTTATAGCCCGGCAGCGAAGGACACATACTATCCCGCCGATATTCAGGCAGCCGAGGCGAAGATCGCGGCGCAACAGCAAGCGCCCGAGGCGGCATCGGTCGGCGGCGTGATGACGGGTGCTTCTCAGGCTGGCGGACCGCTTGCGCCAAGCAATTCGCAGGCGATCTTCACTCACCATTGAACATGCGTGAGGCCGCCGGCCCGCGCTCCGCAGGACGCGGTCTGGCGAGCTGCACGAATTCCAGCGAGCTGCGCAGTTCGCTGACCGCCTGGGGCCAGAGCTTGAAGAGCGGATCGTCAGCACCTAACGTGCTGTGTATGACTTCAGGAGACGGCCATGGCAAGAATCGAAGCGAAGTTGGCGGAAATGGGATTGGTGTTGCCGCAGCCGCTCCAGATGCCCGCCGACCAGCGCATGTCACTGCCGTTCGCATGGGTGCGCGTGAGAGCCAGGCGTGCGTATGTCTCGGGACATGTACCGCTCAATCCTGACGGGACCGTTGCCCAACCCATTGGCAAAGTGGGCGCCGATGTGTCGCCCGACGAAGGCTATGCAGCTGCACGGCTCGTGGCGCTTGCCCAGTTGGCGAGTCTGCAGAGGGCGCTTGGTGACCTGGACCGCATTACAGCCTGGTTGCGCGTTTTCGCCATGATCAATGTCGCGCCGACTTTCGATCAGACGCCGCGTATTGCGAATGGCTTTTCGGATCTCATCCTTGAACTCTTCGGTCCGGACATTGGGACACATGCCCGCTCGGCAGTCGGCATGGTGCTGCCGTTGAATGTGCCCGTCGAATGCGAGGCGGAGGTTGAAATCGACGGACCGTGACAATGCGCAGGCGGCGTTTGCCGCGTATAAACAAGAGCAGCGATAAGCGCAGCAAGGCAGCAAGCGAAAGCAACGGGACTTGCCGTTTAACCACAATGGGACGCGATCGTGAAGAAATCTCTCCTCGCAGCATCTCTGTTGGCGTTCATGGCGCTTGCCGCCTGCAGTAAGAGCGGCGATGAATCGGCGGCGCCCGCTGCGTCGGGCACAATGGCAGCGCCGGGCACGGCTGCCAGCGAAGCTCCGGCTGCCCCCGCCGTCCCGCCTCCTGCCGCCGATGCTTCGGCTCCCGCTGCTGCTGCCGCTCCGAACGCAAGCGCTTCCGCGCCCGAAACGGGGCGAGCCGGCGGACATGCAGATTTGCCGCACGGCGCAAGCCAGTAAGGATACGAGCTGTGTGGCATGAAATAAACCGGCCTTGAGCCGCTTTATCGCCTAATCTCTGAGCGGTGGACCGCGAAAAGCCAAGCGCGAGTCCGCTGCAGCAGTCAGGAGGTGGGCATCATGAAGACGTTACTTCAGGCAGTTTGCGCCGTCGCCGTCATCGCTGTGCCAATCGCGTCGTTGGCGCAGTCGGACATGTCGCCGACGCGCGCGCAAGTGGAAGCAGAGATCGCTCAGCTTCAGCAAGCCGGCTACAACCCGGCCAATGCGAATACCGTCGATTTTCCTGGCAGTATGCAGGCCAATGCCGGTGCCGCTGGCCAGAGCAGCGGCTACGGCCCTTCGACCAGCGGCTCGTCGCAGATGGGTCGTCCGGCCCCTGCGAGCGGGATGAAGCCCGTGTTCTTTGGCGGGTCATAAGCCGATTCGTCTGAGTCCGTCCAACGATGGAAAGCACGCCGTCCCTGCGCGGGACGGCGGGGGTGTTGTGCTCCGTGCGCTCCAACGTTCGGGACCGATTTCTCGGGATGTTCGAAAATCGCGTGCGGCGAGCATAGCCGGGCGCGCCGATTCGTGCGCGTTGATAGCAGCCGATGCGCGGCTACGCGAGTGATTCCGAAAACCGTGAATCAGATGTCGTCCTGGCTACGGCGGGGCAACATCCGTCGCAAGGTATTGTCGCCAAGCACGACATGATGGAACACTGCGGCGCAGACATGCAAACCAATCAGCGCGAGAAGCACCCACGAAAGCAGCTGGTGGATGTCACCCGCCTCGTGTCCGATGGACGATCCGTGCTGCGAGAGGGGAGGAAGCGGGACGATGCCCGCAAGCGCAACGCGCCAACCTCTCGAGGACGCGTTCGCCCAGCCAAGCAGGGGAACGGCAACCAGTAACGCGTAAAGGACCCAGTGCGTCGCGCTGGCAAGCATGCGCAGGTGGCGGGGGATGGTCTCGAGTTCTGCCGGCGTTCCGTGAGCCGCGCGCCAAACCAGCCGCAGCAGCACGACGAGCACTATCAGTACGCCCACTGTGAGATGCCATGCGATCAGTCCTTCGGGTTTGGTATCCCGATGGACGTCGGGCATCAAAATGCCTATCGCGTACTGGACAATCAGCAGAAAGGCCGTGATCCAGTGGAAAAATCTTGCGGGAATACCGTACGCTTGCTCGATCGCCTTGCTCATCCTTCGCTCCAATCCGTGCTGTGTTGTGTATCAGATAGTAAATGGTTCACGTGACCGAGACGCCCAGCAGGCGTCCGGCTCCGAATGTGAATGCGGCTGCGGCAAGTCCGATGAGCACCTGTCGCATCGCCGAGAAGGCTACGCTACGTCCGTTGAACAGTGAAGTGAAGACGCCGATCGCTGCAAGGGCAACGACGCTCAGTGCGATGCACTGAATGATGGCCCCATTGCCTGAGGTCCACAAAAACGGCATGGCGGGGAAGATGGCGCCCGCCGCAAACAGACAGAAAGAAACGGCCGCGGCTGTCCAGGGGTTGCCTCCGAGTTCTGCCGGGTCCAGGCCCAGTTCTTCGCGAGTGAGGGTGTCGAGTGCCTTGCTCTTATCCCGCATCATCTGCGAAGCAACCCGTCGTGCCTCGGCACTGTCGAGTCCCTTCGCGCGATAGATAAGCCGGAGTTCATGCTCTTCGGCGTCCGGCGTGTGCTCCAGTTCATCGGCTTCTTTCGCAATCTGCGTTCGCGCGAGTTCGCGGGCGTTCGTCACCGATAGCCATTCGCCAAGCGCCATCGAGCATGCACCCGCAACGAGACCGGCAAACGCTGTCAGCAGGATTGTCCGGTTGCCCGTGCCTGCACCGGCAACTCCCATGATCAGGCAGAAGTTCGAGACCAGTCCGTCGTTGGCGCCCAATACGGCCGCTCGAAGATCGTTTCCCGACGACACCCCTCGGTGCCACGATTCGGCCTTGGCGATCTCCGCGCCCTTTGCCGGTTCCGGTTTCTGCGCATTCGCAAGAGCCTGTACCACGCCGGCGTGCCTCCGCTCGTCGGCGGACATCGCTGCCGTTTCCGGATTGCCCGCATATTTGTTTCTATCGGCGAACTCGGCTGCCGCTAGCGTGGGCAACACAAACGTTGGACCCAGCAGATGAACCAGGCCTTTCATCACGAACGTCTTGACGCTCTGCCGGCGGGAAGGCTGCAACCCGTTGGCTCTCAGTTTGTCGGCCCACACCTTGGCATGCGCACGCTCGGATGCGGCGAGTTCGACGAAGATCTGCCTTCGATCGTCATCGGGTTCGACCCGCGCGAGGGTTTCGTAGATGGCGGCACTGTGCTGCTCGTCGGCCAGATTTGCCCTGAATCGCCTGAGTTCGTTTTTCGATGCCACCGCATTGTCCTGATCTGAATCGCCCCGATTAAATCTAGCGCGTCGTCGAGTACCGAGGCGAATAGCCCCATAGCGTGCTTTGACTGGAAATCTATCCGCTTCTTATCAGCATTTGTGCTTCGCGATGCATCTTCCCGATCGCCGCGCCCGCCCGCATTCAGGCAGCCGCGGGGTCACTGATGAGGTCATGGCCGTTTTCCATACGCCCTGCGAAACGGCGTAGAAATGCGGGTTGCACGTCGACTGTCACGCTGATGTCATACCAGTTGCCACTTTCCGACACGGACCAAAGCGTATCGATCGCATGGCCCGCACGTACGGAAAATTTCCTTGGACCATCCGCATGATACGCGTTCGACGAGACCGTAAATTCGCAGGCCGCACTCCCGCGGTTCATCAGCGTCAGGTACAAGGCGTTGCGGTTGCTGTCGTTCGCGACTCGAATCTCGGGGTTCGCATCTGTCACATCGGGTCCGGAGGCCGCATCGCCCGCGAAGACCCGTAGAAAGCCGTTTGGTCCGCGTACCGAGAGGTGGTATCGGGTCTCGGCGAGTCGGACATGGCTCCAGCGGTCAGACAGTTTCATGCGCGATCCCAGCGCATATCGACGTGGCGGACTGATGCGGGCCGCAAGATCGTAGATAGACAGTGCGACACCTGTTGGCCCCGCGTTGATCATTTCGAGCCACAAGGTTCCGCTGGCTGCATCGACATACGCGTTGACGTGAATTTCATAGGGCAGTGCCCGCGACGCACGAATACCGTGTTCCTGCTTCGGGAGCGATTGCACCGCCGGCACCGCGGGCTCCGGAAGCGTACCGCATTGCAGGTTGGCATCCGAAACATATGTGCTTGTGTTGGGCAGCGATGGCCAGGCTGTGTTCCGTGCCGTGAAGTCGAATGCCGATGTGAGGTCGCCACAAATCGCGCGGCGCCACGGGCTGATATTCGGGCAGTGAACGCCGAAACGTCGTTCGATGAACCGGATGATCGACGTGTGATCGAAGATCTCGGAGCACACATAGCCGCCTTTGGACCACGGCGAAATCACCGTCATGGGGACGCGAAAGCCGAGCCCGAGGGGCAGCCCATCGAAGATTTCGCCCGTCGTTGCGATAGTCGTTCGGCCTTCCGCGTCGGAAGCGGGCGGAGTGGGTGGGGGCTCGTGGTCGAAGAAGCCGCCCTGTTCATCGTAGTTCAGCAGGAACACGGTCTTGGACCAGACTTCAGGGTTCGCAAAAAGCGCTCCGAGCAGACGCGCGGTCAGGTCCTCTCCGGCTTGCGGATGATAGCTCGCATGCTCCGACAACGCGGCTGGCGCAACGATCCACGACACCTGCGGCAGCGTGCCTGCTGTGACATCTGCGGCGAACGCCCTTGCGACATCGTCGACTCTGGCCATGCCGTTGCGGTAGAGCGCGCTCGATGCCGACGCGGACCGGAAGTTGCGAAACAGTGCAAGCGCGTTGTCGTCGAAGTTATCCGGCTGCTGGTACACGCGCCAACTGACGCCGGCAGTCTGGAGCGTTTCCGCGACGGTTGGCCAGGTGAAGCCTGCCGTGGGCGCAACGTTGTCGAGCGCGGGCAGATAGCCCGCCGATAAACCGCTACTGCCGCTAAACAGATGCAAACGGTTTGGGTTTGTCTGGGTTAGCGTCGATGCATAGTATTGGTCGCAAACGGTAAAGGCATCGGCCAGCGCGTAATAGAACGGTAGATCGCTGCGGGAAAAATAGCTCATGCCGAGTCCCGCAAAGCGCACCTTGTTCCATTCGTCGCATAGGCCGTGATTCCACATTGCAATGTCGACGGGATAGTTCATCGATGGCGCACGCGCACATGTCGCACGCGTGACAGTCATGTCCGCGTGGAACGGCAGAATATAGCCGGTATCCGTTGGCTGCTTCCATATAGGGTCGCCGTTGGGCAGGGCGATCGCCATCCGGTCATTGAATCCACGCACACCTCGTAGCGTGCCGAAGTAATGGTCAAACGAGCGGTTCTCCTGCGTGAAGATCACGATATGGCCGACATCCTCAATCGTTCCCGTCATGTTGTGCGCTCGCGTCGCCAGTGCCCTACGAATCATCTGCGGCATCAGCGCAGCGAGCGCTGACGCTGCAAGCGTACCCGCAGCGATACGCAGGAATTTCCGGCGCGGCGCGCAAGACCCGTTTAGGGCCGTGTCGCCGACTTCTCCATGGGTTCCGCAATTGATTTTCATTGCCGGGACCGCTCCTCTAACAGATGAAGACGAACGCCGGAGTAAGACCGTCCGTTTCGAAACAGACCGTTATTTCGCGATGCTACTTGGGTCCACCTTAACCAGACATTAAGAAAGCGCGGTCGCATGCACGTGTTCGCAGGGCATTTCCACTTCCTTTCAGGAAAGGTTCAGTCGCTGACAGCTTTTGAAAGTGTTGGTAATACTGGGTAACGCGCCCTTAACGTCTTCTTCAGATTGGTCCCGTTACGATTCTTGAAGTCAGCTAAATGCGATGTCGAGACGGCCTGAGGCTTCATCCAGCGGGGAAGATCGTCGACCACCGAGCAAGGACACCGATGAACAGGGCAACGGTCGTATCAATTCGAGCGCATCTCGTGACGGTATCGATCGCGGCAGTGGTCATTGATGCGATTGTGCTTGTAGGGATGAATCTGTTCGAGTTCAGCGAATCGACGTTTGAGACATCGGATTTCAGGTTCGCGGTTGTCTTGCTGATCGTCATTGCATTGGCGTCGACGCGGCTGTTGGCTCTTGCCGCTTACCGTCGTGCGCTAAGACAGCGCCGCACGTTCGCGTGCGCGGACGGCGCTGTGCATCCGCGGTACGCGAGCAGGTTCCGCTCGCTTGCACTACTGCATCTTCGCTTCTGCGGAACGAACGATGGAGGTCGCGGCCTGGATGGCCATCAGGTTTGAGTCACTCCAGTAGACACCGACATGGCCTCGACCACATTCGATCTGGCAGTGCCACTGATGTTAGCGGACGGCGCGTTGCACGCGCTCGCATATCTGCTGGGGCTGTTTGCGATATTCGGAATTGTCTACACGATCGTTGCCGCTGCGATAGCGGGGCCGTTTTTCTCCCGTCGCTCGCCCATATGTGAACCCATATGTAAACCACACCCGCCCGTGACGGTGTTGAAGCCGCTTAGCGGCATGGAAGCGGCGCTCCTGCGCAATTTGCGCAGTTTTTGTGAGCAGGATTATCCCGGGGCCGTGCAGTATCTGTTCGGTGTGCATGACGCGCACGATCCCGCGCTTGAGGTTGTGAAGCAGTTGCAGATGCTTTATCCGCACGCGCATATCACGACCGTCGCCAACGGCGACATGCACGGGTCGAACCGGAAGGTCAGCAATCTCATCAACATGCTGCCCGCCGCTACGCATGATCTGTTTGTATTCGCAGATAGCGATGTCACGGTCGGGCCTGACTATCTTTCGCGCGTCGTCGGCGAGTTGCAGGTCGAGGGCGTCGGCCTTGTGACATGTGCGTATGTCGGCGTGCAGGAACCTGGCCTCTGGTCGAGGCTGTCTGCACGCGCAGTGGATTACCAATTTCTGCCCGGCGTCATGATCGGGCTGCGATCGGGTCTTGCGCAACCATGCTTTGGCCAGACGATTGCGATGCGACGGCAAACGCTCGATTCGATCGGAGGGCTGCGACCGTTTTCCTCGCTGCTGGCTGAGGATCACGCCATCGGGGCGGCAGTGCGAGAGAACGGCCAGAAGGTTGTCGTGCCCGGGTTCGTGGTAGGGCACGCCTGCCAGGAGTCGACAGCTGCAAAGCTCATCGAGCATGAATTGCGCTGGAGCCGGACGATACGTCGCATCGACCCGATCGGTCACGCCGGGTCCGCCCTGAGTTACCCTGTCGCATGGGCGACACTCGCCGTGCTGTGCGGAGGGCCGCGAATGTCGTTCATCGCGCTGCTCATTGCTTCGCTTGGCGTGAGAGCGTTTCTGCAATTGCGAATCGACATGATCCTTAGGCGCCCGGTTCGAGGTCTTTGGCTCTTGCCGCTTTGGGATCTGATGGCATTCGCCATACTGTGCCAGAGCTTTTTGTCCTCGCGCGTCGTCTGGCGAGGATTCAGTTTCACGGTCGACGGCCAAGGTTTGCTTAAGGTGGAGCAGAGCCGTTCGTCGGCTGACTGAGTGGTAGAACTGAGCGTCTGACAAACAACTTGCGTTTCAATGATCAAACATATCAGCAGGTACACGGCACTTGCGGGCCTCGCCATCGCGCTTTTTACTGTATGGCGAAGTCATCCCACGCAAGTACTCGATCTGCTGCGTGAAGCGGGAGCTGGATTGCTGCTGGCGGCCGGCGCGCACGTTTTGCCGATGCTGGCCAATGCGCGTGACTGGCAGACCTTGATACGGGGAGCAAACCGGCCTGACCTCATTTCGATGTGGAAACTCGTGTGGATACGCGAGTCGGTGAACTGCCTGCTTCCCGTTGCGCGAGTCGGCGGCGAACTCGTCTCGTTCCAGCTCCTGAGGCAATGGGGCCTGAGGGCATCGACTGCGGCCGCGAGCCTGGTGGTCGACCTGCAGTTGACCATCATCAGCCAATTCATCTTCACGATGGCAGCCGTCGGCTTTCTTGCCGTCCGCGGAGAGTCGGCGTTGGGGCACGTAGTTGGAATTCTTTCGTGGGGTACGGCGTTGCTCGTGCCAATCCCGATACTGTTCGCGCTTGTTCAGCATGCCAATCCGTTCGAACTGGCTTCGAGGACACTCGGACGGATCACGAGCGGCAAGCTGAGCGCACTCGTCGGGCCGTCCGTGATGACCGACCAGGCGATCAAGGTGATCTGGCGCAGGCGCGCGGTAGTGCTCCGGTATCTGTTCCTGTGGCAACCGCTGCAATGTGTCGCCACGGCGTTGGAATTGTGGATTGCCCTATATTTTCTCCGCTTCACAACGGACTTTTCGGTCGCGCTGACCATCGAAATCCTGATCCAGGCGGTGAGCAGTGCCGCATTCGTGGTGCCGGGCGCACTGGGCGTGCAGGAAACTGCGTTTGTGATTATCGGCGGCTGGTTCGGAATCGATCCGGCGACGAGTCTTGCGCTAGCGGGAGCACGACGCATTCGAGATCTGATGATTTTCATTCCTGGTTTGCTTGCGTGGCAGTTTGCGGTAAGAGCAAAACGATAGCGGCCCGACTGCCTGCGAAGGTGGTGAGTCGCGCCTATTTGCTTTTGTCGCGTTGCCAAACGGCTGTCGATGCGCCATATCCGAAACTGCCCGGCGTGACATACGTTAGCCGGTCACCATCGATGTCGAATGGCCTCGCCTGGATTTCGCCATCCCAGTTCGGAAACGTCCCTTTCCGGATGTGAAATTCGATTGTGTGCGAAGCAGGCTTGACGACATACGTTCCGAAGTGGGCGACACTGCCCTGCAAGATCCGTTCGCTTTCATCCGCCGACGCTGACAGACGGTCGCCCGACGCAAGCTTTGGCAAATTGGAGCGGACAGCGACTAGCGTGTAGTGCCCATCATCACTAAACACGAGCTGACCTTCGGGATGCTCGCCAAGAATTTCCGTGGGGCTGCCGCTTTTCAGAACGGTCAGTGAAACCAGCTTCCAGGTGCCGACAAGATTTGGCGCCGCTTGTGCGCAGGCATGTTGATTAGCGAGTAATGAAGCTAACAATGCCGCGCCCGCTAGCGCGACGGTCAGACGACATTTCATACGATTCTCCACAACAGAATCCGGCGTCCAGCGCACCGACTGCAGAGATTCACGGCATGGTGTGCATTTGGAGTCTAGACATGCCGCCAAATTCCGCTATATGTCATTTGCAATAGCCGCGTTTCGATGTCATGGCGCTCGTGGCCTTCCAGACAGCTTCGTTAATTAGCCAGCTAATGGATCTCTTCGGGATTTCTTCGGGATTTCTTCCAACTTGCGGGTCGCTCGTTACGAACGCAAAGCATCGGAACGGTCGGCCGCTCGTTTGCACTGTATCTGTGACTAACCTATCTTGAATCACTGAACGCGATTTACCACCCGGAGCGGCTGACGAAAACAGCACGGAGGCACAGCTATGACGACACCGTTGCCTGGACAGATGATGGATGTGCCGCTCACTGTCTCTTCGTTGCTCGCGCATGCGTCGCGGCACTTCGGCACGACGGAGATCGTGTCGAAGCGCGTCGAGGGCGACGTGCACCGCTACACGTATCGCGATTGCGAAAAGCGCGCCAAGCAGCTTGCACAAGGGCTGATCGCGCTGGGTGTCGAGGCGGGCGACAGGATCGGCACGCTCGCATGGAACGGCTACCGTCATCTGGAGATTTACTACGGCACGACAGGCTTCGGCGCGGTCTGTCACACCATCAATCCCCGGCTCTTTCCTGAGCAGATCGTCTATATCGTCAATCACGCCGACGACCGCTATGTGATGTTCGACACGACGTTTGCCGCGCTCGTCGATGCACTCGCGCCCAAATGCCCGAATGTGCGAGGCTGGATCGCGCTCGCCGACGATGCGCAACTGCCCCGGATGACGACGCCCGTCATGGGCTACGAAGCGCTTGTGCGCGCGGAGGACGGCGACTTCGATTGGCCGCTGCTCGACGAGCGGCTCGCGTCTTATCTGTGCTACACGTCGGGTACAACGGGCAATCCGAAAGGCGCGCTGTACTCGCATCGCTCGACCGTGCTGCACGCGTACGGTGTCTCGCTGCCCAACGCGTCGGGCCTGTCCGCGCGAGATTGCGCGCTGCCCGCCGTGCCCATGTTCCATGTGAATGCATGGGGTATTCCGCATGCAGCGGCGTTGACCGGTGCGAAACTCGTGCTTCCAGGCAAGGATCTCGATGGCAAGTCACTGTATGAACTGATGGAGGCCGAGCACGTGACGTATTCGGCCGGCGTGCCGACCGTGTGGCTCGGATTGCTCAATTACATGCGCGAAACGGGCCTGCGGCTGACGTCGCTCAAGCGCACGGTGATCGGTGGCTCGGCGTGCCCGCCTGCGATGCTCAGCACGTTCAGGGATGACTACGGGGTCGAGGCCATCCACGGTTGGGGCATGACGGAGATGTCGCCGCTCGGTACCGTCGCAAGACTCAACGGCGAGCAGGCGCAGCGTTCGCCGGACGAGCAGCGCAGCCTGCTCGAGAAGCAGGGACATGTCATTTACGGCGTCGACATGAAAATCGTCGGCGACGACGGGCGCGAGTTGCCGTGGGACGGCGTTGCTTTTGGCGAACTGTACGTGCGAGGTCCGTGGATAATCGATGGTTATTTCCGCAGCGACGTGTCACCACTCGTCGACGGCTGGTTTCCAACGGGCGATGTGGCAACGATCGATCGCGATGGCTTCATGCGCATCACTGATCGCAGCAAAGACCTGATCAAGTCAGGCGGCGAATGGATCAGTTCGATCGAAATAGAGAATCAGGCAGTGGCGCACCCTGCCGTGGCCGAGGCAGCGTGCATTGCCTGCGCGCACCCGGAGTGGAAAGAGCGGCCGCTGCTGGTGGTCGTCAAGCGCGCCGATGCCGATGTGACGCGAGAAGAGCTGCTTGGTTTCTACCAGGACAAGGTCGCCAGGTGGTGGATTCCTGACGATGTCGTCTTCGTCGACGAGTTGCCGCATACCGCAACCGGCAAGCTGAACAAGCTGGTGCTGCGCGAGCGATTCCGCGATCACGTATTGCCGTCGGCATGCAAAGTCGTGAACTAGTTTCCGCTCTTGCCGTCCAGCACTTTCATCACCTCAGCCGCCGTGTGTTCCGAATGTTCGCGCAACAGCCGGGCGAGGCACGCTCCGTCGCGCTTCGCCAGCGCATCCAGGATGTCGCTGTGTTCGCCAAGCGACTCGGCCCAGCGCAGCACATCGGCATTGGCCGCGCCTCTTGCACGGTGGATCTTGCTCATCAACGACGAGTACATGTCGGAGAGCACAGGATTGCCCGCGACATCGACGATGTGCTGATGCACTTTCTGGTTGGCGCGGTAGTAAGCCGTGCGCTTGCCCTCGCGGTGGTAGGTCTCCATGGCGCGATGACGCTCCAGCAGCATTTTCATCTGCTTGTCGTCGATACGCTGCGCCGCGAGCCGCCCGGCCGTTTCCTCCAGTCCATGCAGCACTTCGAAGATGGCGGCAATCTCGTCCCTGTCGATGGGCGCGACCTGAAAACCCATGTGTTGCCGGTGGGTGACGTGACCCTCGGTCACCAGTGTTTTGAGCGCCTCGCGCAAAGGCGTTCGGGAGATGTCGAACTGCTCGCACAAGGTTTTCTCGTCGATGTGCGCGCCGGGCGGCAATTCACCTTCGAGAATCATCTCGCGCAAACGCTCGGCGATCGCCGCATACATACCCGTGCCGCGCAAGCTGATCCGCTTGCGTGTTTCAGCCGATAGTGACTTCATGTCCATGTCGCCCGTTTCCGTTTGCATCTTCCGTCTTGGCAGAATTGTCTTACATGTTCACCAAACGATCTACAAAAATAAAAACGCAATAAAATCAACGCAATACAGCGCTTGTAATTCATAATTAGGCATCATATACTGCATCGGCGCATACAGCGCACGGGGCCGCGAGCAGTCGCGGCCACAGACATGAAACCCGAAGGCCTTCATCAGGCGAACGGAGGAGACACATATGCGAACCGTCAATGCGGCCGTGCAGGCCGAGGTCCGGACCGGCGTACGCTGGCGAATTTTTCTGATCATGTTGATGCTGATTTCGATCAACTATGTGGACCGGGCGTCGTTGTCCGTGGCCATGCCGCTGATTGCCAAGGAGTTTCACATCGCTCCCGCAGTGCAGGGGCTGATTCTCAGTTCGTTCTTCTGGACTTATGCGCTGATGCAGATCCCGGGGGGCATGCTGGCTGACCGTTTCAAGCCGCGCATCGTCATCGCGTGTGCGACATTGTTCTGGGGCTTTTTTCAGGGCATTGCCGCTGTCTGCACGACGGCCACCGCGCTGATTGTCACCCGACTGGGTCTGGGCGCTGCCGAAGCACCGATCTACCCGGCGGGCGGCAAGCTCAACGCCATGTGGATGACGCGGCACGAACGCGGCCGCGGCGCGACGCTGCTTGACGGCGGCGCGCCGTTGGGAGCGGCGCTCGGCGCGGTCATCATCTCGGGATTGATCAGCGAGTTTGGTTCGTGGCGCACGTCGTTCGTGGTGGCGGGTGTGGGCACCATGCTTGCCGGCCTGTTCGCGTGGTACTACATCCGCAACAACCCGCGCGAGCATCCGGCCGTCAATGATGCCGAAGCGGACTATCTCGAAGCGGCCTTGCAGGAAGAACATCGCAGCGAGCCGGCGCATGCCAGCGGCCGCAGCCTGGACTTCTTCCGTTATCGCTCAGTGTGGGGCATGTTCTTCGGCTGGATGTGCTTCAACTCGGTGTTCTACGGCTTGCTCACCTGGATGCCGAACTATCTGAACAAGGTTCACGGCTTCAATATCCAGCAGATGGGCGGCGCCAGTTTCGCGATCTTTTTTAGCGGATTCGTCGGTGAACTGGCGGGCGGATGGATCGCGGACAAGTGGAAGGCGGCGGGCGGCTCGCCCAATCGCGTCATGCGCACGCTGTTCGGTATCGCCGCCGTGGCGGCCACGGCATCGATCTTCTCGGTCGCCTATGTCGGCAATCCCGCAACAGTAGTGGTGCTGCTCGCCTCCACGTTGTT
>BBSL01000183.1 GCA_001319865.1 Burkholderia sp. E7m39
TGCTGCTCGCCTCCACGTTGTTCTTCCTGCGCTGGTGCGGTCTGTACTGGTGCCTGCCTTCCATCCTTGGCACACGCAACAAGATCGGCTTTCTCGGCGGTCTGATGAACCTGGGCGGGAATATAGGCGGCGTTCTCGTGCCGATCATCGTTGGCCTGATCGTGCAGACGACCGGCTCGTACTTTCTCGCCCTGATGTTTTTCGCTGCTGCCGGCGTAGGCCTCTTCGTGTGTTCGACGCTGATCGACTACGAACGCAAGCTGCCCGTCTGACCCAGGCTTTCTTCACCTTTCATACCTGATTGCTGACTTCATCATGAGCAAACGCGTCATGCTCGGCATGCTTACCCCTTCATCCAATACCGCGCTCGAGCCGATCACGAGCGCGATGGTGGCCAATCTGCCCGGTGTCAGCGCCCATTTCTCGCGCTTCACGGTCACCGAAATCTCGCTGTCCGAGCAGGCGCTCGGACAATTCGACACCACCCACATCATTCAGGCCGCGCGGTTGCTGGCCGACGCCAAGGTCGATGTGATCGCATGGAACGGCACGTCATCCGGCTGGCTCGGGTTCGAGACCGACCGCCGCCTGTGCCGCGAAATCGAAGAGGCGACGGGCATCCCCGCGACCACGTCGGTGCTGGCATTGAACGAAATTCTGGACAGAACAGGTGTGAAGAGATTCGGTCTGGTCACGCCGTATCTCAAGGAAGTCCAGCAGAAGATCGTTGCCAATTACCGCGAGAACGGCATCGACTGCTCTTCTGAAAACCATCTGGGCCTGAAGGTGAACTTTCAGTTTTCCGAAGTCTCGGAAGATACGCTGCGCGGGCAGATTCGCGAAGTCGCGATGCAAAGCCCGGAGGCCATTGTCACGTTCTGCACCAACCTGCATGCCGCGCATCTGGCCTTGGAAGTGGAGCAGCATCACGGCATCCCGCTCTACGACACGATCTCCACGGTGGTGTGGAAGTCGTTGAAGCTCGCCGGCTACGATACGACCCGGCTCGCGGGTTGGGGCCGCCTGTTTTCCGACGTTGTCTGAGGGACCCGCCATGACAACCGTGTACGACCTCGTGATTCGCAATGCCGACGTGGTGACCGCGTCCGAGCGCTTCAACTGCGATATTGGCGTGAAGGACGGCATCGTCGTCGCGCTGGGCCGCGATCTTGGCGCAGGCGGGCGCGAGATCGACGCCACCGGCCTGCTGACATTGCCCGGCGGTATCGACGCGCACTGTCATCTCGATCAGCCCATGCCTGACGGACTGAAAATGGCGGACGACTTTCTGAGCGGCACGCGCGCCGCGGTGTGCGGCGGCACCACGACGGTGATCCCGTTCGCCGCACAGGCGAAAGGGCAATCGCTCAAGGCCGCCGTGGCCGACTACCACCGCCGCGCCGATGGCCGCGCCGTCACTGACTACGCCTTTCACCTGATCGTGTCCGATCCCACGCCCGAAGTGCTTGAACGCGAACTGCCGGAACTGATCGCATCTGGCTATACATCGTTCAAGATCTACATGACATACGACGATCTCAAGCTCAGCGACCGCGAGATCCTCGAAGTGATGGATGTTGCGCGCCGCAACCAGGCGCTGGTCATGGTGCATGCCGAGAATTCGGACTGCATCGCATGGCTGACCGACAAGCTCACGGAAGCCGGAAACTACGCGCCAAAGTATCATGCGCTTTCGCGTCCGGCCGTGGTCGAGCGCGAGGCGACGCACCGCGCGATTGCCTTTTCCGAACTCGTCGATGTTCCGATCCTGATCGTTCATGTGTCTGGCCAGGATGCGATCGAACAGATCGAATGGGCACAGCAGCGCGGCCTCAACATCTACGCCGAGACCTGCCCGCAGTATCTTTACCTGACGGCCGAAGATCTCGGCCAGGAGGACGGCTATCACGGCGCCAAATGCGTGTGCAGTCCGCCGCCGCGCGACTCATCCAGCCAGCGGGCCGTATGGAGCGCATTGAAGCGTGGCGTATTCAGTGTGTTCTCGTCGGACCATGCGCCGTTCTCATTCGATGATCCGCAGGGCAAGAAGCCCGGCGGTAAAGAGGTCTCGTTTGAGCACATCCCGAACGGTATCCCTGGCATCGAGACTCGACTGGCGTTGTTGTTCGATGGCGTGAGCCGCGGCAAGCTGTCGTTGCACAAGTTTGTCGAACTGACGTCCCTGAATCCCGCAAAGCTGTACGGCCTCTATCCGCGCAAGGGGACGATCGCGATCGGTGCCGACGCCGATATCGTGCTGTGGGACCCGCTCACGCACGTCGCCATCGCGAACGACGCGTTACACCACAACGTCGACTACACGCCTTACGAAGGTCGAACCGTGCAGGGGTGGCCGAAGCACTGTCTGTCACGCGGCCAACTGCTGGTCGAGAGCGGGCGCTATCTCGAGCCGGAAGCGGGCCGGGGCCGTTTTCTCGCGGCTGGCAAGCCGCAGTACGTCGACCTCTGAAATCGGAGTGCAGCATGAAGATCCTGGTCATCAACCCCAACATCTCCGAAAGTGTCTCGGCGCTGATTCAGGAGGAGGCGCAGCGCAGTGCTTCGCCTGGCACCGAGATCGCGGTCGCGACCGCGCCGTTCGGTGTTGCATACATCGAGACACGCTTCGAAGCGCTGGTCGGCGCGTACGCGTCTGCTTGCGTGGCGGCCGAGCGTCATGGCACCTATGATGGTGTCGTGGTCGCAGCGTTCGGCGACCCGGGCCTGCAGGGCATCAAGGAATTGATCGACGTGCCGGTAGTGGGGCTGACCGAGTCCGCACTCATGACAGCGGCGACGCTCGGGCAGCGCTTTTCGATCGTCGCGATTTCGCCGCGAATCAAGGCGTGGTACGGCGAAACTGTCGAACGCAACCATCTGGCGAGCCGGCTGGCGAGCATCCGCGCGCTCGACGAACCGCTGCGCGATATCGGTAGTGTGCAGCAGGATTACGCTTCGAGACTGAAGGCGCTGTGCAACCAGGTGGTCGACGATGACGGCGCCGACGTGATCATCATTGCCGGCGCGCCGCTCGCCGGGCTCGCACGTGACATCCGTCATGAATTGCCGGTGCCCGTCGTCGATGGCGTGTCGAGTGCGATTACGCAGCTCGAGGGCCTGATCCGGCTCGCTCCGAAGAAGGCGGTGAAGGGCAGCTTTTCGCGGCCGCCGATCAAGCCGAATCGGGGCCTGCCCGAACCGCTTGAACGGCTGCTGAGCCATGGTGCGACGCGCTGATCCAACCTGGAGAGACAACATGAAAAAGATTCTCGTAGAAGCCGGTCCCTTCCGCTTTGTCGGACAGCTCGAAGAACAGAAGGCGCCGCGCACCTGCGAACGCTTTCTCGAACTGCTGCCATTCAAAAACAAGGTCATTCATTCTCGCTGGAGCGGCGAAGCTGTGTGGATTCCGCTGGGTGACTTCGATACGGGGCTGACTTTCGAAAATCACACGAGCCACGCGTCACGTGGCGATATTCTTCTTTATCCGGGAGGCTTCAGCGAGACGGAGTTTTTGTTCGTCTATGGAAGCTCCATTTTCGCGAGCAAAATGGGCCAGCTGGCCGGCAATCATTTCTTCACCTTGACGGAAGGCCGCGAGCATCTGGAAGCATTCGGCAAACTCGTTCTATGGGAAGGCGCGCAAGACATCACGTTTTCGTTGTTGGGCACGTAGCGCTGGCGGCGTCAGGCAATGCGCATCCGCGCAGTGCCGCTATCGAGCGGCTGTTTCATCTGACCGGGCGAGCGACGCACGGTTGCTGCGCGCCTCGTCCGAGGAACGACGTGGCGATTCCGGGGCTATTCAGCCGGGCGGTAACGGCTGGCATTCGGTTTTGAACCAATGGTCGACGAGGCGCTGCGCGGCGTGCAGATCCTCCGGGAAGTTCGGGTCGTCGTTCCATGGTGACGGGTTGTAGCCCGCTTTTCTCAGGGCCGAAAGCTCGCTTTGTTGCTGCGCCCTCGTCCTGGGCGCATCGCTTCTGATCGCGGCAAGGTCGCGGCATTCTGTTGGGCTCAGATGGGGCCCGCTCTGGGCACCACTTTGCGGCCCGGTTTGCGGCCCGCCGGAGGCTGCACATCCCGTCAGCATGAGGGCCAACGCAGCAAGCTTCGAGCGGTTTCTCAGGAGGTTTTCCATAGCGCATCTCCATGCGTCCGATTGGCGCAATGCAAGCGGCGCGATGCCGCCCGTCGCGCGTGACTTCCGCGTCTATTTTGCCTGAGTTCCGTCACCGGAAGAGGCGCACGGTACGCAGAGAAGTGAGTCGGGCGCTGGCGGTCCGAGGTACGCAAGTCGATCAGCAACGTTTGCAACGAAGCGTATTCAGACTTAACCCACCATCAACACGGCGGCGCCCGATACGCGCCCGCTGCGCAAATCGTCGAGTGCGCGGTTCGCTTCGGCAAGCGGATAACGCGTCACCTCGATGTCGAGCTGCATCTCGCCAGCAATCTTCATGAACGCCTCGCCATCGGCTCGCGTGAGATTCGCCACCGACACGACACGCCGCTCTCCCCACAAGAACGCGTATGGAAACGCGGGAATGTCGCTCATGTGAATGCCGCCGCACACCACGACGCCGCCCTTGACGACAGCCTGCAGCGCAGCCGGCACGAGCGCGCCGACGGGCGCGAAGATCAGCGCCGCATCGAGCGGCGCGGGCGGCGCTTCGTCGCTGCCGCCCGCCCATGTCGCGCCGAGTTTGCGCGCGAACTGCTGCGCGATGTCGTCGCCGGGACGCGTGAACGCGTACACCTCGCGGCCCTGGTGCCGCGCGACCTGCGCGACGATATGCGCGGCCGCGCCGAAGCCGTAGATGCCGACGCGCTGCGCGTCGCCCGCCATGCTCAGCGTGCGATAGCCGATCAGCCCCGCACAGAGCAGCGGCGCGGCCCGCGCGTCGTCGTAGCGCTCGGGCAGATGCAGGCAGTAGCGATGATCCGCGATGACCTGCTGCGCGTAGCCGCCGTCGAGCGTGTAGCCTGTGAAGCCCGGCGCATCGCACAGGTTTTCGCGCCCGCTGGCGCAGTACGGGCAGACGCCGCACGTCTTGCCAAGCCACGGCACGCCGACGCGCTCGCCAGGCGCAAACCCCCGCACGTCCGCGCCGCACGCGACAACGCGGCCCACGATCTCGTGTCCCGGAATCACAGGACGTTTCGGCTCCTCGAGTTCGCCATCGACGACATGCAGATCGGTCCGGCATACGCCGCACGCGAGCACGTCGATCAGCAGTTCGCCCGCTCCCGGCAGGCGCTCGGGCGAACTCGCGCTCGGCGAGCGTGGGACTCGATCCGTCGAAAACCATGGCGCGCATGTTCGCTGCTCCTCGTGCGGCATTCGATGTCGCCGCGTCGATGTCGTCCGCAATGTGCAACGCGTCAGCCGCGCGCGGACGCAGGTTTGTCGGCCGTCAGCCGTTTCTCCTGTTCCTGCGATTCGTGCGATTGCGGCGTGGCCGCAGCAATCGACGCGAGCCACGGCTGCCACGCTGCGCGCATCCACATCGACCACATCGAGACGATCGACATCGGCGAGGTCAGCGCGAACAGACCGGGTTGCAGGAACCAGCGCGCGGCGGCTTCGACGGAAGGCACGGCCGTGATATGGATCGCGACGCTTTCCGCATTCCGGTCGGGCAACATGCGGCGCGTGATTTCCACGTCGACGGTGGGCAGATGGGCGATGACTTTCGTCTCCATGCTCGGCCTCGCAAAGAAGGTTGATGCAGCGGGCGCAACGGCATGCGCGCGCGGCAAGGGGCGCAGCATCGGGAACGTGTGCCGCGTCAATCCGATTCTATTGCGAAGCAACGGCGAAAGCATGGCGTCGCTCGACGCAGATCGGCGGGCGTGATGTATTCGTATTCCGCGCGACACTGTCCCGCGCGGCGTGTGTCACGGCGGTGACGCCTGCAAATCTTCCCGGCGACACGGGCACCGGCGTCGCCGCCGGTTTCAGGCCAATCGCCCCGGCGCGGCGTGGTTTTCGTACGCGTGCGTCGCCGTCACACGCGGCGCGATGGATTGCGTTAGAGTGATGCGCCCGGCACCTAGGCCATCGGCATGATCCGCGCCTCCGTCGACACTCTCCATGCAAACTGAAAGCACGCCGCGTCCCGAAACGCGCGCAGGCACGGCATTCGAAGTGCTGTGCGCATTTCTCTGGTTGGGCTGTACGTGCTTCGGCGGGCCGATTGCGCACATCGGCTACTTTCGGCGCGAGTTCGTCGAACGCCGTCGCTGGCTCGACGACGCCGCATTCAGCGACCTGTTCGCGCTGTGCCAGTTTCTGCCCGGCCCGGCGAGCAGCCAGGTCGGCTTTTCGATTGGCTTGCTGCGTGCGGGCTGGCGCGGCGGGGCGGCGGCGTGGCTCGGCTTCACGCTGCCGTCGGCGCTGCTGATGGCCGGCTGCGCGAGCATTGCCGGCCGCCTGGATGACACGCTGGGCCAAGGGCTGGTGCATGGTCTGAAACTGGTTGCCGTGGCGATCGTTGCGCAAGCGATCTGGGACATGGCGCGCCGCCTGTGTGCGGACGGCCCGCGCACCGCCATCGCGCTCGCGGCGCTGGCGGTGCTGAGCGTGCTGGACAGCGCGTACGCGCAGTTCGTTGTAATCGGCGGCGGCGCGCTGCTTGGGCTCGCGTTCTGCCGCAACGCCGCTGCATCCGAAGGCAGCGCGCCGCCCGATGCCCGCGCGCGGTCATCGCGGGCCGCGCTGCCGCGCATCGCGAGCATCGTCGCGCTCGTCGCGTTCGTGCTCCTGCTCGCGGGGCTGCCCGCGCTGGAAGCGCTGTTTCCTTCGGCGTGGGCGTTGCGGCTGTTCGACGTGTTCTATCGCTCGGGCGCGCTGGTGTTCGGCGGCGGCCACGTGGTGTTGCCGTTGTTGCAGCAGGCGACCGTTGCCAAAGGCTGGATATCGGCCAACGACTTTCTCGCGGGCTACGGCGCGGCGCAGGCCGTGCCGGGGCCGCTGTTCACGTTCGCGTCATATCTGGGCTGGAGCATGAGCCCGCCGTCGCGCCATGTGCTCGGTGCGGTGTGCGCAACGGCTGGCATTTTTCTTCCCGGCCTGTTGCTCGTGATCGCCGTGCTGCCGCACTGGCAGACGCTGCGCGCGCGGCCTCGCGTCGCGGCGCTGCTGGCGGGCGCGAACGCCGCTGTCGTCGGCCTGCTGGCGAGCGCGTTCCATACACCCGTCTGGACCAGCGCCGTGCGCTCCGCGGCCGATTTCGCCGTTGCCGTCATCGCGCTGGTGCTGCTCACGCGCTGGCGCGTGCGTCCGCTGCTGGTCGTGCTGATGTGCGCGGCGGCGGGCATCGCGCAGGCGCTCGTGCGATGACCGGCGTCTCTCCCCGCCGCACGCTGCGCCGCGCAAGCCGCAACACGCCGTGCGCCGGGTCGGCTATAACGTTTCATGCGCACCGTCAGGTCGCGTCGCGGCAGGCTCCGTTTCGACTGAGCGGGCCAGACGGACGTCGGCGCGCCGCACACTGTCAGCCAACTGCAAGGAGCAGACACGCATGCTGATCCTGTTCGTCGCTCCCGCAGGGCTCTTTCGCGATGGTGTCGCGCGTCTGCTTGCGGAACTCGGCGAGCGTGTCGACGTGCGGTGCGCCGATTACGCGTCGAACGTGTTCGAGAGCGAACAGGCGGCCGATCTGGTCGTGCTGGACGGCGACTGTCTGCCCGATGCGCTGAGCGTCGCGACGGCATCGCAGCGCGTCGCGTCGGGCCTGCCCGTGCTCGTGCTGCTGACAGCCGTCGATCCGCAGACCGTCGAGCATTTCGTCGCGGCGGGCGTTGCAGGGCATCTCGGCAAGTCCGAATCGGCCGGGGCGCTGCTCGATGCGCTGCGTGTTCTGCTCGCGGACAGCCGCTATCCTGCGTCGGCGCCGCTGCCTGTAGCGCTTTCGCACGGGCCGCCTGCAACCGATGCGCCCGCATCCAGGCTTCCCGCCGACACGAAGGAGCATGTGCTGACGCCGCGCCAGATCCAGGTGCTCGCGCTGGCCGCGCGCGGCGAAACCAACAAGTCGATCGCGAAGCAGCTGAACATCACGGAAGGCACCGTGAAAGTGCATCTGTACACGGTCTACAAGGCGTTGAAGGTGGGTAGCCGCGGGCAGGCGAGCGTCGCCGCGGCGCGTCTCGCGCAGGTCGGCGATGTGCAGTTGCATCACGCGCTGGACGGCCGCCTCTCTGTCGGCAAGCTGCTCGCTTTCACGATGCCCACGCGCTACAAGGCGGGCGAAGTGCTGTTCCACAAGAACGATCCGAGCGACGCGCTGTATTACATCGTGCGCGGCACGGTCGGTTTGCTGGAGATCGATATCGAAGTCGGGCAGGGCACGATACTGGGCGAGATCGGGCTCTTTTCGCCGGACCATCGGCGCACCTGCACCGCGCGCTGCCTCAGCGACTGCGAACTGCTGATGGTGTCGGCGACGGATGCCATGCGTCTCTACTATCAAGACCCGGAATTCGCCACCTATCTGATTCACCTGATCACGCGCCGACTCGAAGCAGACAAGTTGCGCTCGCAAAACTAGCGTCGTTTGCAGCGTTTTATTGACATGCGCACGATCAGCCGCGCGGGGTGCGCCATCCGCGATGGCGTGCGGGCTTGACGATAAGGCCGCCATGGCGCGCGGCCTTTTTCGGATGCATCGGATGCGGCGCTTGCGCGAATCGCTGAGCGAGCACCGGGCGAGTCCGTCAGTTGCCGCCCTTGAACAGTTCCTGCAAACGTGCGGCCTCGCCGTCCTGTTGCGAGTGCACGAGATCCTGATAGACCTGGGCGCGCGTCTTGCCGTGGGACATGGTCGCGCCGCCGCCCGACATCGAGACGGACGACATGCCGGGCCCTTCGGAATTGATCACGGTTTCGGGCGTCGCTGCGGACGACACGTTGGTAGTGGTATTGGATTCTTGCGCATAGGCTTGCCACGCCGACAAGCAGAGTACGCCGCCACAGAGGATGAGCACCGTCTTCATTTGAAGTCTCCTTACGAAAATCGCGGCGCACTGGCCGATTGCGCCGAAACGGAACGACAGCGCGCGCCGTGTTCGATCGGAGCGGGCCGGCGCGTAGACTTGGGACGTGAGCAACCATCAGAATCTGTGGCCGTACAGGATTGACTTTGTTGACACGTGAATCGCGGTGCTCGCCGCAAGAGCGAGCGCCGCGTGAATCCAGTATGTATTTCGCATGCGCCGCGGCCTATATGACTTTGGTGATACGGTCAGGCGATCGGTTGAAATCGTCGAGCCGCCCGACGGGCCGCATGTAGTCGTACGTAGCCGTACGCAATGCGCGATTGCGCTGCCGTCAAGCCCCTTCGACCAGCACGACGCGGTGACGCGAGCCGAGCAGACGCTGCTGCGCGACTACCGATACCGTCTGCCGCCCGCGCCCGGTCATGCAGTTTTTGCCGAAGGCGCCGCGCAGCCTTCGCACAAAGTGCGTCTTTTTACCGATCATCCGATCCCAAGTCTTCTCCGCGCTGCAGGGCGACACGCGCTTTGCGCCGTATCGAAGTTCGTCGTCGAGCGCGCGTCGTAGGCGGGCGGCGCGCGCGGCTCAAGTTGTCCGCATCGGCGCCGTTAATGGAGAGGCGGAAGACGTATCGCGCGCGTGCGGCCAAGGTGCGCGCGATGCGCGACATCGACGTTGCGTTTCACATTCTGTCGCCGGAACGCGACATCGAAAGACTTTGAAATGATCTGCAAGAGCCCGGCAGACGGGCGGATTGCCGTCGGCAGACGACGGGCGGGAACCATGACGGACGACGGCTTGTGTTTTAATCACGGATACCGCTGTTGTATCGCCTTTCCACGAATCCGTTTTTAAACCACCCCCAGATGTCCCTCGTCGTCAAACCAGAACTGCTCGAAAAATTGTGGTCGCGCATGAGCGAGCGCGGGGATTTCCCGCTGCTTTCGCAGGCATTGCGCTCCACGGTGTCGGCGATGAACAACGACGACCTCGACTTCACGTCACTCGTGCAGGTGGTGCTGTCGGATGTCGGTCTCACGCAGAAGGTGTTGCGGCTCGCCAATTCGGCGATGTACGTCGCGTTCGGCGGCAACATCACCACCGTCACGCGCGCGCTGATGGTGCTCGGCATGGATACCGTCGGGCATCTTGTCGTCGGCATGAAGATCGTCGATCACTTTCATCAGAGCGCGCCGCATCGCATCGACGCCAAGCTCGAACTGAACCGCGCGCTGCTGAGCGGCACCGTCGCGCGGCGCATCACGGAAGGCACGGAACTGCGCGCAGCGGAAGAAGCCGTGGTCTGCACGCTGATGCGTCAGATCGGCAGACTGCTGGTCGCCTTCTATCTGGAAAGCGAATGGGACCGGCTGCGCCGCACGGCGAGCGTCGATAACATCAGCGACAACGAAGCGTGCGCGCTGCTGCTGGGCGTGAGCTTCGAGGAGATCGGCATCGAGGCGGCGCGCCGCTGGCGTTTGCCCGAAACGATCGCGGCGGGCATGCAGGAAATCGGCGCGGAATCGGATGAGCCGGCGTCGGAGCATGTGCGATGGCTGCGCGCCGTCAACAGCTATTCGACGGAAGTGGCCAATGTGCTCGCCACGCAGGAACCGGGCGACGAACTGGAAGCGCTGCTTGCCGAACTCGCCCTGCGCTACAGCGATGCGCTCAGGATCGACGCGGCGCGGCTCGATGCGCGCAACGCTGCATTGATCGACGAAGAAAGCAGCGAAGGCCTGATGCACGAGATTTCCGAATTGCGCGCGCACGCCGATGCCATCGTGCGTACGGGCAAATCGGCGCAGGCGCGCCTGGGCGCGGGTCTCGAAGACTTGCGGACGCTGCCGTCGAACAAGGCGATTGCGCCCGTGTTGACGCTCGCATCGGAAGCGATTCTGGCGGGACTGTCGCTGTCGCGCACGCTGGTATTCGTGCGCCAGGGCGACGCGCGCTACCACGCGCGCATCGGCTTCGGCCCCGATATGGAGCGCATGTTGCCCGCGCTGAATTTCGGCGCGGGTTTTCAACCGGACGTGTTCCATCTCGCGATCGCGAACCCGGTCGGCATCTTCATCGAAAACGCGCACGAGCCGCGCATGGAGGCGCGCCTGCCGGACTGGTTCAAGGCGCATCTCGCCGACGCGCAGGCGTTCGTGCTGCTGCCCGTCAAGGCCAACGACACGACCGTCGCGCTCGTGTACGGCGACTGGACGGAAGCGGAGCGCGTGCACAAGATCACGCAGCCCGAGATGGCGATTCTTAACGAGCTGACGCGCGAGTTGAGCCGCTTCTTTTTCGGCGCGAATCTCGAAGCAGCCGAGATGCTTTGACGTGAAGGGCGTGCCCCGCGCCCTTCGATGCGTCGTGCTTTAGGCCTGTATCTCTGCCGCTTAGCTTCGGCGTTGCCAGCCTGTCAGCAGCGCGGGCAGCGCCGCCATGTCCTCGAACACGTCCGCAACACCGACAGCGCGCAGCGCTTCTTTCGGGCTGTGGCCTTTTTCGCCGGGGCTGTAGCCGAACACCGTTGCGCCGGCCGCGCGGCCTGCCGTGGCGCCCGTTACCGTGTCCTCGATCACCGCGCAGCGCGACGGCTCGACGCCGAGGCCCGCGGCTGCCGCGAGATACACGTCGGGATGCGGCTTGTTGCGCGGCGTTTCGTGACCGCTGAAGATGCGCCCTTCGAAGTACTCGAGCACGCCGATTTTCGCCAGTTGCAGTCGCACCTTGACGCGATCGGCACCCGACGCAACGGCGATGCCGCCATCCAGTTGCGCGTGCAACGCAGCCACCGTCGCGACGATGCCCTCGATCGCCGTGACGTCGCGTTCGAGCGCGGCGTTGCGGCGCTCGCGGAAGATGTCGAGCCACGCCGGCGTAATGCTGAAGCCGGTTTTCGCTTCGATGAGCGGCGCCTCGTCCATCACCGTCTTGCCGACGAAAATCTTCATCGCTTCGTCGACGCTGAGTTGCCAGCCCAGCTCGCCGAGCATGGCCGCGAGGACGGTGTTGGTGATGGTCTCCGAATCGACGAGCACGCCGTCGCAATCGAATAGCACGGCGGCGAACGGAAAAGCAGACATCGCGTTCCTTTGGGAATCGGTAAAAACCGCATAGGGTAGCGCGAAGCGCGGCTGTCTGCTGAAGCCGCTGCTGGCGACGTATTCCAACACAATCCTCATACAAGCATTGGCGGGATATTGCTTCGCCGCGAGGCGCCATTTTGGTGCCCTTCGTCTGGCAAATCCGCATCGCGTCGCCTACGCTTGGTTGATCCGGCCCACGGATGTCGGCGAGATGCGGCGCTTTCGCGGTTTCGCGCCTCTGGCCTGCTCCGGCGAAGTTCTCAGCGGTTTTCAATCATCCAACGCTCGTCGTTTTGAAAGACGTGTGCGCTCGCGCTTGCGCTGGCGCTCGCGACCCCGGTCAACAAGGAACGCAGGAGACGCGCATGGTCGCACCTCGCGGTGTCTTGCCGCATTCGGCTCGCCGGACGGCATGTGCGGCGTCATGAAGGCATCTCGATGACGCGTGCGCCGACATCGCCGTGGTTTGCACCGCGCCCGTCGCGCGTGGTTGCTCACGCATGGCGGCTGTTGTTGTGCGCGACGCTCGTGTGGTTGCCCGCGCAAGCACGCGCCGACGCGCAGGCAGGAAAGCTCAAGGCGCAAGCATGCGTGGCCTGTCATGGGCCGATGGGCAATTCAACCGATCCTCAATATCCCGTTCTCGCCGGACAGACAGCGCGCTATCTGTCTCTTCAGCTGAAGGACTTCAAGGACGGGCGACGCCGCGACCCGCGCATGTCGCCGGCCGCCGCCAAGCTGTCGAACGCGGACATAAAAGATCTCGCCGATTATTTCGCCGCGCAAAAGGCCGTACCCGTTGCGTCCAATGCAAATGACGCCGCCGTCGAAGCCGGTCACATGAAATCGAATTCCGAGCGCTGCACGGCGTGCCACGCCGCCAACTTCGCGGGGCAGAACGAAACGCCGCGCATCGCGGGGCAGCACGATCAGTACATCGTCAAGCAGTTGCGGGACTTTCGTTCCCACACGCGCACCAACGATGGCGGCAACATGGGCAGCGTGGTGCGCAATCTCACCGACGACGACATTCGTAACATTGCCAGTTACATATCGACGCTGCAGTAGCGCAGCGTCAGTGACGCTGCGCTGCAATCCAGCTGCGTGCGCGAAAGATCGCGCTCACAGTCCCATCAACGCGCGCACGTGCGCGCGCGTGCCGCCTGCCAGGCCGTCCATGCTGTACCCACCTTCGAGGATCGACACGATACGTCCGCCGCAGGTCTGATCGGCGATGCTCACGAGTTCGCGCGTGATCCAGTGGAAGTCGTCATCGTCGAGACGTAGCCCGGCGAGGGGATCGAGCTTGTGCGCGTCGAAGCCTGCGGAGATGATCAGCAGCTCGGGATCGAATGCGCGCACGGCGGGCAGCATGTCGGCCTCGATGCGCGCGCGAAACAGCGTGGAGTCGCAACCCGGCGGCAGCGGCACGTTGACGATGTTGTGGCTCACGCCCGTTTCGGCCGCGGCGCCCGTGCCGGGATAGAGCGGCGATTGATGGCTCGACGCATAGAACAGTTCGCGCCGGTGATAGAACGCGGCCTGCGTGCCGTTGCCGTGATGCACGTCGAAGTCGACCACGGCGACGCGTTCCAGCTTGTGGACTTCATACGCGTAGGCGGCCGCGATCGCCGCCTGATTGAAGATGCAAAAACCCATCGCGCGCGAAGGCTCCGCGTGATGTCCGCACGGACGCGTCGCGCAGAACACGTTGCGCGCGTCGTCGCCGAGCACCGCATCGACGCCCGCGCAGGCCGCGCCGACGCAGCGCATCACGGCTTCCCACGAACCCGGCGACATGACGGTGTCGCCGCCATCGAGCGGCATGTAGCCGTGCTTCGGCGCAATCTCCGCCACTTCGTCGATGAAATCCTGGCTGTGCACGAGTTGCACCTGTTCGAGCGTGCCCATCGGCGCGTCGCGCCATTCGAGCCCGGCGAACTCGGGCGAGCGCAACGCCTGCAGCACGGTCTTCAGCCGCTCCGGCGACTCGGGATGATGCGGGCCCGGCTGATGATCCAGACACGCAGCGTGGGTGTAGACGAGAGTGGCAGACATAGGGCGCTGATGCGCGCGCGAGCGGGCATCGTCTCCTTCGCGTGGATGTTTTCAGGTTGGCGGCAACGCGCGTCGCATGCGGTGCCCGATCAGGCGTCAAGTGTAAAGTCCGCGCTTTTGCCGGGAACAATCAAACAAACTTTGGCACGCTATAGCCATTCGTTTATGGACGTGCGACACCGCGCTCGCGCCGCACCTGGTTCGGCGTCTTGCCCGTCCAGCGCTTGAACGCGTGACGAAAGCTCACGGCGTCGCTGAAGCCGAGCGTCAGCGCAATGTCTTCGATCGCGAGCGTCGTCGTGCTCAGGTAGTCGATGGCGAGCGCCTTGCGCACGCCCGTCAGCAGCTCGCTGTACGACGCGCCTTCCGCTTCGAGCTTGCGGCGCAGCGTGCGCGACGTCATGCACAGGCTTTCGGCGATCTGTTCGATATCGGGGAATTTGCCGGGCGAGCGCGTGAGTTCCTGATAGACGCGCCGCGTGATGCCCGCCTGCCAGCGGAACTGTTCGAGCAGCTGCGCGCACTGCGTCGAGACCTGCGCGGCCGTGATGGGATTGGCGAGTTGCGGCGCGCGCGACAGCCACGCAGCGGGGTAGCTCAACAGGTTTTGCGGCTGATCGAAGGCGAGCGGGCATTCCAGCGCGTCAGCGAGCCTGTCCGCATGCGGCGGCTGCGGCTGCGTGAACATCGCGCGCGCGGGCACGCACCACGCGCCCATGACGTCCTTGATGACGGTAACGTGCACGGCAAATTGCAGATCGATCAGAAAGCGATAGAACGTCTCGTCGATGTCGGGCAGCCGCACGTCCGCGCGATTCGGGAAGACCCACGTGGCGGCGTCGTCGGCCTCCATCCAGCGGATATCGAGCGTGCCATTGGCGAGCTGATGATATTTGACAGCGGTGTCGAACGTGTGTGCCAGCGCTTCCGAGCACAGCAACGCGTAGCCGTACATGCCATAGCTCGACGCATGCAGACGGCAGCCCACCCGCACGCCGAGGTCCGGTTGCCGACAGAGCCGCACGGCATTGCGCGCCGCCGTCAGAAACTGAAGCGACGAAGTCAGCGTGAATGGATTGGCGACGGCTTCGGCGTCGAGTTCAGTGCCCGCGAGCACGGCGTCGGCGTCGAGGCCGACTTCCGCCGCGACGTCGAGCAACGCGACCAGCTTGGACGGCGTGAAGCGCTTCTCGCGCAAGCCGATGGCGGGCGACGCGTGGGTCAGCCGCTCGCCGTGCCCGGAGGTGGACGGCGTGGGCGAGCGTTGCTGCATGACGGGTCCTGTGTCCGAAACGATACCGGTTGTGTATCCCGAATTGTCGCCCCGGACAGCGGCGCCCGCTACAGGGTTGTCCCTTAGCGCGCACGGTTCTGCCGCGCTGGGCACGCTCCCGCGCGCGGCGAAAGCCGGCGTTTGTCCGTTGCGATCACCAATTCGGCCGCGTCGATCATTTGCAACCCACCGGTCGTGCGCGATAGTGCCCGCAGAACGATCAGGAGACAGCATGAACGCCAGCCAGACCCACGACAGCCTTTCCGCACAACGTTCGACCGGCCGCAGACATTGGGTCGCATCGTATGGCCCGATTCCCGCCGAGATCGACGCCGACCGCTATCCGTGCGTCAATGCGCTGCTGCAAGACGCGATGCGCCGGTTCGCCGCCAAGCCCGCGTTTCGCGCGTTCGGCCAGACGTTGACTTACGCCGACATCGACCGGCTTTCGTCAGCGTTCGCCGCGTACCTGCAAAGGGTGGCGGGCGTCGGCAAGGGCGATCGCGTGGCCGTGATGTTGCCGAACCTGCTTGCGTTTCCCATCGCGTTCATTGCAATCGCGAAGCTCGGCGCGGTTCAGGTGAACGTGAATCCCTTCTACACCGCGCGCGAACTCGCGCATCAGCTCAACGATGCCGGCGTCGAAACGATCGTCGTATACGACGGCTCGACGCGCACGCTGGCCGACGTAATCGGTCAGACGCGCATCCGGACGGTCGTCACGGCGGGCGCGGGCGACGGCAGCAACACGGTTGTTCCGGGCCCCGCGCCGGACCCGTCGCTGAGCGGCGCCATCGCGCTGCGCGACGCGCTCGCGCAAGGCGCGGCGCTGGCGCTCGACCCCGCCGACGTGAGCGGCGACGATCTGCTTTTCCTGCAATACACGGGCGGCACGACGGGGCTGTCGAAGGGCGCGGCGCTGTCGCATCGCAACCTCGTCGCGAACATCCAGCAGTTCAAGGCATTCATGTCCGATGCGATGCAACCCGGCGAAGAAGTGGTCGTCACGGCGATCCCGCTTTATCACATCTTCGCGCTCACGGTGAATTTCCTCGTGTACTTCTCGGTGGGCGCGGAAAACTGGCTCGTCGCGAATCCGCGCGAGTGCGACGCGTTCATCGACGTGCTGAAGGCCGCGCGGCCCACCATCTTCGTCGGCGTCAATACGCTGTATGCGGCGCTCGGTTCGCATCCGCGTGTGGGCGAGGTGGACTGGTCGCGGCTCAAATTGTCCGCGGGCGGCGGGGCGGCGATGATCGACGTCATCTCGGCGCGCTGGAAGTCCGTGACGGGCAGCTTCATCCGCGAGGGCTACGGGCTGTCGGAAACGTCGCCCGTGGTGTCGTTCAACCCGCTGTTCATCGACGGCTTTTCGGGTAATACGGGCCTGCCCGTGCCGTCTACCGACGTCAAGCTGCTCGACGACGATAACCGCGGAGTGGGCATCGGCGAAGCGGGCGAGATCTGCGTGAAAGGCCCGCAGGTGATGCGCGGCTACTGGCAGCAGCCGGAAGCGAACGCGCGCGCGTTCACGGCCGACGGCTACTTCCGCACCGGCGACGTGGGCGTGTTCGACGACAAGGGTTTCCTGAAGATCGTCGACCGCAAGAAGGACATGGTGATCGTCTCCGGCTTCAACGTGTATCCGAACGAAGTCGAAGCCGTCGCGACGGCGCTCGCGGGCGTTGCCGAATGCGCGTGCGTCGGCGTGCCGGACGAGCGCACGGGCGAGGCGGTGAAGCTCTTTGTCGTCGCCGCGCCGGACGCCGAACTCTCTGAGCAAACGCTGATCGCACACTGCCGCGCGAGCATGGCCGCTTACAAGGTGCCGAAGATCGTGCGCTTCGTCGACGCGCTGCCCAAGTCGACCGTCGGCAAGATTCTTCGTCGCGAGCTTCGTCACGTCGAGTGACGCTGAGTGTCATTGCACCGCGGAGGCGGGCAGCCGGATCGAGATGCGAAAGCCGGCGCCCGGCGCGCTGACGAACGACACGGCGCCCTGCAACTGCCTGACGCGCTCGCGGATGCCGAGCAGCCCGAACGACGTCTTGCCGGGCGGCTGCTCGAGCGCCGCGCCTACGCCGTTGTCCTCGATTTCCAGCGACAAAAAATCGCCCGCGCGCGCGAGTTCGATGCGCACCAGCGTCGCCTTCGCGTGACGCGCGACGTTGGTCAGCGCTTCCTGCACGATCCGGAACAGCGTGGTCGATGCGAACTCGTTGAACTGCGGCGTGCCTGCCTCGATGTGCACCGCCGCATCGACGTCGTAGCGCTTCGTGAAGTCTTCCGCGAGCCATTCGAGCGCGGCCGTCAGGCCCAGATCGTCGAGCAGAGGCGGGCGCAGGTCGGCGGCGATGCGGCGCAGCGACGTCGCCATCGCGTCGATCTCCGTCTTGAGCGCGTTGGTCTGCGGCACCAGTTGCGCCGTCTCCGCCTTGCCCGCGAGTGTTGCTTCCATCAGCGCGACGCTCATTTTCAGCGCGGTGAGTTGCTGGCCGAGGTCGTCGTGCAGTTCGCGCGCAATGCGCTTCTGCTCGTTTTCCCGCGTGATCTGCACCTGCGCCGATACTTCGCTGGCACGTTCGAGTTCGGCAAGGCGCCTGCGGTCGGTCATGTCGCGGGTGACTTTGGCGAAGCCGATCAGTGTGCCGCCCGCATCGCGGACGGCGGAAATGATGACGTTGGCCCAGAAGCGCGTGCCGTCGCGCCGCACGCGCCAGCCTTCGTCTTCGACGCGCCCTTCGGCGGCCGCGATTTTCAGCTCGCGCGCGGGTTTGCCCGCGGCGATATCCGCTGGCGTGTAGAACGTCGAAAAATGACGGCCGATGATTTCGTCGTGCGAATAGCCCTTGATGCGCTGTGCACCCGAATTCCAGCTCGACACGTTGCCGGCGGGATCGAGCATGAAAATCGCGTAGTCGGTGACTGCCTCGATCAGCAGCACATAGCGGTCTTCGAGCGGCACGTCCGGGACGGACGCCGCTCTCGCCGCTGTGGCGCGAGCGGAAGGCTTGTGGTTCGGCGTTGTCATCGCGGCTCCGGGCATGAGTCAGTCGATGCTGCGCAGTCGAAGCTGAGTTATAACAGGTCGCTTCTCCTTGCACCAGCTTGCGTCCGCTGCCCCGCGCGTTGACCTGAATCAAGCGAGGGTCCGCGCGGACGGCTACGCTGACAGCACGGATTCGCGCATCGAATGGAGGACGCACAATGGCACTGACGGGCAAAGTCGGCGAAGCAGGCTGGACGGTAAGCGTCAAAACGGCGCGCGCCGACGGCGGCGGTTTTTGCGCCGACGTCCGTGTCAGTCACGAGACGGGCGGCTGCACGTTCACCCATGCGTTCAGAAGCCACGTGCCATGCGCGACGGAGCGCGACGCGTTGCTCGAAGGGCTGCGCGAAGGCATGGTCTGGATCGAGCTGAAGCGCTCGCGAACGATCCGGGTGTAGCCGCGGGGTGTAGCCGCACGGAGGAGTTGCACGGAGGAGCCGCTGGGTGTAGCCAACCCGCGCGCGGCGTGGCGGCACGATCGGACACGCCATTACGGGAGGCGATGATGGGCATCGGCATGCAGATTGTCGATCTCGGCTGCAGCGCAACAGCGCAGCTAGAAGCCGAAGCGGCCGCGCAACTGTTGCGTCTGCAGCGGTTACTGTCATCTCGCCATAGAGGCCCTGCGTCTGCGCTCCGGAACCCCGCTCTACGATGTGCGCCTCGATCTCGTCACGCAGACGAACGAGTTGCAGCCCATCGGCCGCTATGCCGCGGAGAATGCAGAAGAGGCCGTCCGCTGCGCATTCGATGCCGCGGAAAAAACCTTGCGGAACGCGGCGCGAAGCCCTGTGCGGCAGCGATAGCGGCCGCACATCGGCGTGTGGCGACGCGAAGGCTAGGCGATTTCGTCGTCGGCGAATACGCCATGCTCGGGAACGCCATCGCTGTCGTCGATCCACTGCACATGCCACTGCCCGACGACGGGCGCGCGGTCCGCATGCGGATACCACACCGCGACGCCCGATTCGCCTTCGAACGGGCCGTCGGTCGGCAGCAGATCGAGACCGGACAATTCGCAGCAAACGCGCCCGTCCGCGCCGCCCACGACGCGCGTACAGCCTTTCGAGAGCACCAGCGCGCCCCATGCGGGCAGATCGATTCCCGCGTGCCCCTCGCGCGACCATTTGCGCGCATCGCGGTCGAGCCAAAGAATGGCGTACACGGATGCCTCGGGGCATTCGAACGTATCGAGGTGAAGGGTGACTCTCATGATGGGCGCTCCGACGTAGATCACGCTTTCAATCTACCGGTTGGCAGCCGGCGAAATTTGAGGCATGTCAAGGCGCTTTGCCGTGCGCGTGCGGCAAAGCCGCGCACCCGTCACTCACCACACGACGCCGGCCATCGCGCGCGGCTTGCGGGCCGCCCATGACGCGACGCGTGCCGCTACACGCGCGCGAGGGCGTCGGGATCGACGATGCGGATGGTCTTGCCGTTCGCGTGCACGAGCCGCTCGCGCTGGAACTTCGAGAACATGCGGCTCACGGTTTCGAGCTTCATGCCGAGATAGCAGCCGATTTCCTCGCGCGTCATGCGCAGATGAAATTCAGCGGCGGAAAAGCCGCGCGCCTTGAAGCGCCGCGACAGGCCCAGCAGGAACGTCGCCACCCGCTGCTCGGCTGTCATCGTGCCGAGCAGCATCATCTGGCGCGACTCGCGCACGATTTCGCTGCCCATCATCTGATAGATGTAATGCTGCAGCGGCTTGATCTCGCGGCACATCGCCTCGAGCTGCGCGAACGGAATGATGCACACGACGCTGTCCTCCAGCGCGATCGCATCGCCGTTGTGCTGGCCCGTGCCGATGCCGTCGAGCCCGAGCGCCTCGCCCGGAATCTGGAAGCCCGTCACGTGCTCGCGTCCGTCGCGATGCATGACCATCGTCTTGAACGATCCGGCGCGCACGGCGTAGATGCTCTGGAACGCGTCGCCCGCGCGATACAGCGCGTCGCCGCGCCTGACCGAGCGAGTCGAGCAGATCAGCGAATCGAGCTTCTTCAGGTCGTCCGCGCTCAGATCGGGCGGCATGCAGAACGCGCGCATCGCGCAGGCCGAACAGCGCGGCGAGCGCTGCGTCGGCGGCTCGCGTCGGACGGCGGGCTGAATCGGTACGACAGTCGCGGCGCGCGCGATCGGATGGTTGGATGCGAGAGCGGTGGCGGCATGCATGATCGGCTCCTGAAGCGTCACGGGGGCGTGCTGCACGATCGCGCCTCGCGAAGGCGAGCGAAGTGTGCGATCGCGCGGCAGGCCGCATCGAATTCGGATGTCTTGTCGAAGAAAAGCTCGGCGCCTGCTGCGTTGCAGGCGTCGCGGAAGGCGCGCGCGGTGTGATTGGTCAGCACGATCTTGACGACGGACGGATGCGCGCGCGACAGCGCGTCGATCAGTCCGAGGCTGTTGCCGTCGGCGAGACGCAAGTCCAGCACGACGATGTCCGCACCCGATCCGACGATGCCTTCGAGCGCCGCGTCGCCGTCCTCGGCCTCGCCTGCGATGTCGACGCCCGGTATCGCATCGAGCAGACGGGCGAGGCGCCGTCTCACTTCGACAGCGGCGTCGACGAGGTAGACCTTGGCGGCGGTTGACACGGCGGTATCCATGTCCGCGAGTATCGGCCGATCTATCTCAAAATTGTATCGGCGATGCTTGAAGTCAGGCCAGGAATAGAGGTAACGACTATAGGAATATTCCTACCCTTGGCGGCATCTGCGTTCAGCAAGCCGCTAGATGCCGTCTTCGTCGTCGATCAGCTTGTGGCGCACGGCGTAGCGCACGAGACCGTTTTCGTTGGGCATCTGCATTTTTTCGAGGATGCGGGTCTTGTGCGTGCTGATCGTCTTGACGCTCACGCAGAGTTCGTGCGCGATTTCAGTGATGCTCTGGCCCGCGACGATGCGCCGGAACACGTCGAACTCGCGGTCCGACAGCCGTTGATGCGGCAGCGCTTCGGCGGGTTCGTTCAGATGCTGCGCGAGGCGCTCGGCCATCGCGAGGCTCACGTAGACGCCGCCCGCCGCGATCTTCGTCACGGCGCCGACCAGTTCGGCGCTCGCGCTTTCCTTGGTCATGTAGCCGGATGCGCCCGCCTTGAACGCACGCACCGCGTATTGCTGCTCGGCATGCATGGTCAGCACGAGAATGCGCAGCGCGGGCGTTTCTTCCTTGATCTGCCTGATCAGATCGATGCCGTTGCGCCCGGGCATCGACAGGTCGAGCACCAGCACCTGCGCGTCGGTGGAGCGCGTGAGCGCGATCGTCGACGCGCTGTCGCACGCTTCGCCCGCCACCTCGAACCCGCTCGCGGATTGCAGGATGTGGCGCAGCCCGTCGCGCACGAGCGTGTGGTCGTCGGCGAGCAATACCTTGATCATGGATGCGTGTGCTCCTGTTGCACAGCCTGTAACGGAAACGTCACGTTCAGCGCAAAGCCGTCGTTTTCCGCCGTATCGATCTGCACTGCGCCGCCCAGCCTGTGCGCCCGCTCGCGCACGCCGATCAGGCCGAACGACTGGCCGTCCCCTTCTTGCGCGCCTGGGTGGCGTCGGGCGCCACGCCCATTATCCGCGATGCGCAGCAGATAGTGCTGATCCGTCGCGAGCAGCGTCAGTTCGACGAAGGTCGCATCGGCGTGGCGCGCCACGTTGGTCAGCGCTTCCTGCACGATGCGGAACAGGGCCGTTGCCGCGTCGTGAGTGAGCGTCGCCGGCCCCGTTGCGATGTTGCGCTCGACGGCGATGCCGTAGCGGTTCGTGAAGTCGTGCGCGAGCCATTCGATGGCGGGCGCGAGACCGAGATCGTCGAGCATCACGGGCCGCAGGTCGGCGGCGATCCGGCGCAGCGACGCCACCGTCGAATCGATCATCCGCTGCATGCGGCGCGAGCGGCCCGCGACCTCGGCATCGATCGGCTGCGGCACGTGCGGCGACAGCGCCTGTTCGAGCGCGGCCAGATCCATCTTCAGCGCGGTGAGCTGTTGGCCCAGGTCGTCGTGCAGTTCGCGCGCGATGCGGGTTTTTTCTTCTTCGCGCACGCCTTGCAGATTGGCGGAGAGCCGCCGCAATTCCTCCCGCGACTGCTCGAGCGCGGCTTCCGCCTTCACCCGCGCGGTGACGTCGCGCAGCATGACGGTGTAGAGCTTGCCGGACGACTCGCGCGTCTGCGAGATCGACGCTTCGAGCGGAAACTCCTCGCCGTTCGCGCGCAGCCCGCATAGCACCGGCTGCCGTCCCATCTGCCGCTCGGAGACGCCCGTCACGCCGAACTGCGCGACGTGCTGCGCATGCGCGTCGCGAAACCGCGGCGAATGAAACGCGCGAGCGGCGTGCCGAGCGCCTGCGCCGCCGTCACGCTGAAAATGCGCTCCGCAGCGGGATTGAAGATGACGATGTTCTGCGCTTCGTCGATCGTGATGATCGCTTCCATCGACGAGCGGATGATGCCTAGCATCCGCGCTTCGTCGCGCCGCGCGGCGAGCGTGATGATCCGAGCGGCGGCGAGCACGCTGGCGAGGGCGGGCCGCGAGCGCCAGCGCGCACGGTGCGGCGAAGAGCGCAAGCCGTGCGGCGCGCGACGCGCCCGCGCCTTCGGGCAGGAGCAACGCCATCGCAAGCGCGGCGAAGAGCGCAGCGAGCGCCGCGGCTCCCAGCAGCCACGCGGCAACGCTCACCGCGACGCTTGCAGCGCGCCGCGCGCCGTCGCGGTGCGACGGTGCCCTGGACTTGCGCGTCGCGTCGAGATCGAATTTCATCCGTCGTTTATCGCGATCGCGGCGAACCGCGTGCCGCCGGCGCCATGGCTCGGTGCCCGTCAGTGCGCCATCAGCATGGGCACGGTCATCGATTCGAGCATGGTCCGCGTGACGCCGCCGAACACGCGCTCGCGTGCCCGCGCGTGCCCGTAGGCGCCCATCACGAGCAGATCGGCATGCAGGTCGCAGACGAGATTGAGCAGCGTGGCGCCCGTACCCACACCGATGGGATGGGGCGTGGTTGAAAACGACGCGCGCACGCCGTGTCCTTCGAGCCATGCAGCGACGTCGATGCCCTCCGACGCATGCGCGTGCTGTCCGTGCGTGCTGACGATCTCGATGCCGACGTGACGCGCCCGCTGCAGCAGCGGCAGCGCGTCCGCGACGGCCCGCGCCGCTTCGCGGCTGCCGTCCCACGCGACCAGCACGTTTTCGCCGAGCATGCGCACGTCGCCCGCATACGGAATCACGAGCGCGGGACGGCCCGCGCCCAGCAGCACGTCGCCGACGAAATGCGGCGCGACGTAGGCGGCGGGGTCGCGCGGGTCGGGCTGGCCGAGCACCAGCAGATCGGCGTGGCGCGCGTGCAGCAGCGCGGCGTCGAGCGCGGGCCCGGACGGCGCGCGCCATTCGGCGCTGCGGCCGGCGCGTTCGGCGGCGCCGAGAAACGCGTCCTCGGCCAGCTCGCGGCGTTCCGCTTCCTGGGCCTCGGCGCGCGCGAGCGACAAGGGCGCGTGCGGCCCGAACATGGGCCGGAACATGTCCTGGCAGACGACGTACAGGCCGATCAGATGCGCATCCCAGCGTTGCGCGAGTTCTAGCGACAACGCAACGCGCGCTTCGCAGCGGCGGCTATCGTCGAGATGGACGAGCAAGGTCTTGTAGCTCATGTCGGTTCCTTTTTTGCAAGACGCTCAGTGCGACAGCAGCACGGGCACGGTCATCGAGGCGAGCACGGTGCGCGTCGCGCCGCCCAGCACCAGCTCGTGCAGCCGCGAATGCGCGTACGCGCCCATCACGATCAGGTCGCAGCCGGTGTCGGCGGCCTGCGACAGCAGCACGTCGCCGATCGGCGTGTCGCTTTCGACGGTCACTTCGCGGACGTTCACGTGCACGCCGTGACGCGCGACGGTGAGCGCGATGTCGGCGCCGGGCAGGCGCGAGCCGGGCGGCTCGCTGCGCATCGCATTGACGGTGAGCAGCGTGACGTCGGCGGCTTGGGCGAGAAACGGCAGCGCGTCGTGAATGGCGCGCGTGGCTTCGCGGCTGCCGTCCCACGCGACCAGCACGCGCTGTCCGGGCGTCGCGGCAGATCCGCTGGCCGGCAGCAGCAGCACGGGCCGGCCCGCCGACATCAGCAGATGTTCGACGAACTGGTCGGCCACGAACGATTCGGGATCGTCCGGATCATCCTGCCCCGCGATGATCAGGTCCGCCAGCCGGGCGTGCGGCGGCACGAACTCGTTGGCGTTGCCCGTGGCCGCGAGCCAGCGGCTGTCGACCTCCGCGCGCGCGGTCTCCGCATGGAACAGGCGCTCGAGAGCGGCCGCCCGCTCCAGACGCTGCCGCTCGTGCGCCACGTAGTAGTCGGCCGTGCCCGCCATCACGAAGAACGCTCGCGGGTCGGGCATGTAGCTCACGAAGAGGCCCGTCAGCCTTGCGTGAAACTGATGCGCGAGGCGCAGTGCGACTTCGAGGCGTGCATGTGCGTGAACGCCCGCGTCGAGTTGCACGAGGATGCTTTTACAGGTCATCGCCGTTGCTCCCAAACCAGGAAACGTGAGCGGGCAGACGGGCCCGCAATGCAGTCGAGTCTAGTGGCCGGTCCGGCGTGCCGATTGATGCAGATCAAGCGGCCCCGGATCGCGAGCCGATTGGCTCGGATTGACTCCGATTGACTCCGATTGGCTTCGATTGAGCGCCGACTCGGCGTCGTTTGATCGATGTCAACCCGGCGCGGCTACGTTCGCCTAGATTGGGCGGGGTGCGATCCGCTTGATCCCGAACTCCCCGATTGGAGAACGATTCATGAAAGCACTCGTTTATCACGGTCCCGGCGAGAAGTCGCTCGACGAGCGCCCGATGCCCGAACTGTCCGCGCCTACGGATGCCATCGTCCGGATGACGCGCACGACCATTGCGGCACCGATCTGCACATCCTGAAAGGCGACGTGCCGACCTGCGAGCCCGGGCGCATTCTGGGGCATGAAGGCGTGGGCGTCGTGCACAGCGTGGGCAGCGCCGTCAGCGGTCTCGCACCCGGCGATCACGTGCTGGTGTCGTGCATTTCGTCGTGCGGGCAGTGCGACTATTGCCGGCGCGGCATGTACTCGCATTGCACGACGGGCGGCTGGATACTCGGCCACCGTATCGACGGCACGCAGGCCGAATACGTGCGCATTCCGCACGCGCAGACGAGCCTGTATCGCATTCCGCCCGGCCTCGACGAAGAAGCGCTCGTGATGCTGTCCGACATCCTGCCGACGGGCTTCGAATGCGGCGTGCTCAACGGCAAGGTGCAGCCGGGCAGCACGGTGGCGATCGTCGGCGCGGGACCGATCGGCCTTGCGTCGCTGTTGACGGCGCAGTTCTATTCGCCCGCACAGATCATCATGATCGACTCGGACGCGAACCGGCTCGACGTCGCGCACCGTTTCGGCGCGACGGCGTGCATCGACAACAGCCACGGCGACCCCGTCGCGCAGGTGCTCGCGCTGACGGAATCGACGGGTGTGGACTGCGCGATCGAAGCCGTCGGCGTGCCCGCCACCTTCGAGCTTTGCGAAGCGCTGATCGCGCCGGGCGGCACGATTGCGAATGTCGGCGTGCACGGCGTGAAGTGCGACCTGCATCTGGAAAAACTGTGGGACCGCAATATCGCGATCACGACGCGGCTCGTCGACACCGTCAGCACGCCGATGCTGATGAAAACCGTGCGCGCGGGGCGCCTCGATCCGAAACAGCTGATCACGCACCGCTTCCCGCTCGACGACATGCTCGCGGCCTACGAGACGTTCTCGCGCGCGGCGAGCACGCATGCGTTGAAGGTGCTGATCGAAGTGTCGTGAACCCGGAGAGTGTGTTGGAGAGGCCGTCATGGAATGCAGGATTCTGGTCGTGTACTACTCGCGCAGCGGCACGACGCGGCAGATCGCCGAAATGCTCGCGTCTGAACTGGGCGCGGATATCGAAGCGATCCGCGAGCGCCGCGCGGCCGAATCGCGCCTGGGCGCGCGCGGCTACGTGCGCTCGCTGATCGACGCGCTGCGCCACCGGACGGCCGATGTCCTGCCGCCGCTGCATGACGTGTCTGCGTATGACGCGATCGTCGTCGGCGCGCCCGTGTGGGCGAGGGGCGCCGCCCCACCGGCGCTGGCGTGGCTGAAGGCGCAGCGCGCGCAGATCCGGCATGTCGCGCTGTTCTGCTCGCTCGGCGCGCGCGGCAGCCGGCCGGCGCTCGAACAGATGGCGAAGGCGGCGGGCAAGGCGCCGCTTGCCGTGTGCGCGATCACGGCACGCGACCTGCATCGGCACACCGACGGCACCAAGCGTCAGGGTTTCGGACAAAAGCTGCGCCGCCGGCTGGCGAAGTTGCGCGAAGCCGAATGGGTCATGTAGCGACGCTGCGCGCGCGATCGTCCACGCCTTTGCCGGGACGCGATCTCGCGTTCGGGCTTTTCGGATATTTCAAGGAGTGGGGTCATGTACAAGAAGATCGTCGTCGCCGTCGACGGCAGCCAGACATCGAAGCAGGCCGCGCAGGAAGCCGTGAAAATGGCCTCGCTGACCAGCGGCATCGTGCACGCCGTGTTCGTCGTCGACACGACGCCATTCTTCAGCGATGCGGGCTATTACGATCCCGTCGTGCTGACGGAGGCGCTGCGCAACGATGGTGCCCGCGCGCTGGAGGGCGTGGAAGCGCTGTGCAGGGAAGCGGGCGTCGCGTGCACCGTCGAACTGAGCGAAACGGAGCCGCTGAACGACGACATCGCGCAGGCGCTCAACCGTTGCGCCGCGCGCATCGGTGCGGAACTCGTGGTGCTCGGCACGCATGGCCGGCGCGGCGTGAAACGGCTCATGCTGGGCAGCGTCGCGGAGCGTGTCGTGCGCATGGCGGCGTGTCCCATGCTGCTGGTGCGCGGCAGCGCGACCGATGCAGCCGCCTGAGTCCTGAGTCGGGCCGCGCGGCATCGCATGAATGCGACGGTTGGGGGCGGCGCGCGCATGGCGTCGCCGCCTTCCGCTTTCCCGGCTATTCCGCAGCCACAGCCACAGCCACAGCCGCAGCCGCAGCCGCAGCCGCGGCCGCAGCCGCAGCCGCAGCCACAGCCGCAGCCACAGCCACA
>BBSL01000184.1 GCA_001319865.1 Burkholderia sp. E7m39
CGGGCGCTAGAATCCACGCGGGATCGGTTGCCGGCATCCAGTCCGTTGTGTCGATTGTTCGCCAGATCCTTCAAGTCAATTCGCCGCGGACGGCTTTATCGCGGCGGATCATCTGCCTACATTCACTCCATCGCAGGCCGGCCGGTTCTTGAACTGCCGGCCCCGTCCAACGGAATCAAATCGATTGAGGAAGCAGATCATGAGCAAGCTTGCAGGGAAGGTAGCCGTCGTCACGGGCGGATCGAAGGGCATCGGCGCGGGCATTGCGAAGGCGCTCGCGGCGGAAGGCGCGTCGGTCGTCGTGAACTACGCGAGCAGCAAGGCGGGAGCCGATGCCGTGGTCGCCGAAATCACGGCGGCCAACGGCAAGGCGATCGCGGTCGGCGGCGACGTTTCGAAAGCAGCCGAAGCGCAAGGCATCATCAATGCGGCCGTCGAAACGTATGGCGGCATCGACATCCTCGTCAACAACTCGGGCATCTACCAGCTCGGACCGATCGAAGAGATCACCGAGGAGCAATTCCACAAGCAGTTCAATGTCAACGTGCTGGGCCTGCTGCTGACGACGCAGGCCGCCGCCAAGCACATGAAGGAAGGCGGGAGCATCATCAACATCAGTTCGGTCGTGTCGACCTTCACGCCGGCCGCAAGCGCCGTGTACAGCGGCACGAAAGGCGCCGTCGACGCGATCACGGGCGTGCTGGCGCGCGAACTGGGCCCGCGCCAGATCCGCGTCAACTCGATCAATCCGGGCGTGATCGCCACGGAAGGCACGCACGAAGCGGGCATCATCGGCTCGGACTTCGAGTCGTGGGCGGTCAGCATGACGCCGCTGGGCCGCATCGGTCAGCCGCGCGACATCGCGACGATCGCTGTGTTCCTGGCCTCCGGCGACTCCGGCTGGATGACGGGCGAGCACCTCGTTGCAAGCGGCGGCATGCGCTGATTCGCGAAGGCATCGATCCTGAAAGAAAAAACCCCGGCGCCTATGTGGGCGCCGGGGTTTAGTGCTTGCCACGCTGGTTGCTTCTTTGCTGCAAGCTCTGCGGGTTGAGGGCCGAGGGCCGCGGGCACTCGCGCAGTGATCCCGACGCGCTTCGGTTAAAAGGAGGAAGGAAATGCTCCGAAGCGCGTTGACAACATTATTCGTGCACGCAGCGGCTGCGTACAGCAGCAGTTGATCGTATTTTCGGCGTAGCAGATCTCGCGCGATGCGCTTCGTGCGCTAGATCAGCAGACGGTCGCGGTCGTCGGCGGATGGCGTGCTCGCGAGCAGATCCGCGAGCTTTCTCAACGCCGAAGTCAGATCCCTGCGCCGCACACATCCTCCCGGCGATATCCGGATGGCGTTCGGTGCCTCGCCGCTTTGGCTGAACGCGGACGCCGGCGCTACCACCAGTCCTTCCGTGCGCGCGGCAGCCGCGAGGGCGGGCGCGGCCCAGTGCGCGGGCAACGGCTGCCATACATGGATGCCGCCGCTGCACGACGCGCCACTCGCGTTCGCGAGAATCTGGTTGGCGATCAGCAACCGTTCCTTCGATTCCTGCCGGATGCCTTCCAATACTTCCGACGCCGTGCCGTCGACTATCCATTGCGTGACGAGCGACGTCGTCAAAGGCGGCGACATCAGCGAGAGCGAGCGCAGCGCCTTCAAGAACGCATCCTGATGCGCGGCGGCAGGCAACACCAGAAACGCCGCGCGCAAGCCCGGCGAGATGCACTTGGACAGCGTGGACAGGTAATACACCTGCTGCGGCGCGAGACTCGCGAGCGGTGGGGGCGCGTCGTCGGCGAAGAGCCAATAGGGATCGTCCTCGACGATGGGGACATCGTGGCGCGTCGCGACCGCGAGGAGTTCGTTGCGACGCCGCTCGGGCATGGTCTGCGCGGTGGGATTGCGGATGGTCGGGTTCAGATAGATCAGCCCGCCGCGTGCGGCTGCGCATGCTGCGTCGAGCGCGTCGGGTTGCATTCCGTGCGCGTCGCAGGCAATCGGTTCGATCGAGCGGCTAAGCTGCCGCGCGATCAGGGGCAGGCCCGGGTAGATCAGCTGCTCGGTGAAGATGCGTGCGTCGGGCTTCGTGAGCGTGAGCATTAGCGCCGCGAGCGCCGAGTGCGCACCCGGCGTGACTACGACGCGCGAGCGCTCCACGCGGCCGAGTATCGGTTCGAGCCATGCGGCGCCCGCCTGCCGGTCCGTGTCGTTGCCGCCGCCCAGTTGATAGGTCATCAGCAGGTCGATGTCGCTGCGAACGAGCACCTGCGAAAGCCCGCGCTTGAGCAGGACCGCGAGGTCGACGCCGGCAGGAGGCGGAGGGATGTTCATGCTCAGATCGACTTGCTGCATGAACGTCGCCTTTGGCGGCGCGATGAAGGTGCCGAGCGGGCCGCGCGATTCGATCAGGTTGCGCCGGTGCGCCTCCGTCAAGCCCCGCGTGACGGTGGTGAGGTCCACGCCCATCAGTTCGGCGAGCTTGCGCTGCGGTGGCAGGCGGTCGCCCGGATTGAGCTTGCCGTCGGCGACGGCGCGCTCGATCAGATCGACTATCTGCTGGTAGCGCGCCTTGCCGCTGTCCGTGAAATCCGTGATCCAGTCCGGCCGCTGCGCGGCGCGCTTTCGAGAGGGTATGTGTGGCATCTTGTCGCAAATGTATGGCCTATGTCTTACTCTAGCATGCGCCGACGTAGCCTATGTATGTATCCGCCACAAGGCCATGCCCGTTCGGCCAGCCGATAGCGGATAGCAGGAGCGGAGCGGCCGCGTGAGTGCCCGTTGGGGATACATGCATGGTGTTATGAAACCCGGCAACCAACCTGACAAGCATGCGCACGCCACCTACACGCGGGGCTCCTCCCCCCACATCGGGACAACCATCCCTCTTTCACTCCATACGAAGACATCTGCCTGCGGCGGGACGCCTGGCCGCTGCTGGGGCCATGAGCCTGCTCGGCGGATGCAGCATGGTCCTGTTCGATCCAAAAGGCGACATCGGCGTACAGGAAAAGAACCTGATCCTGATCGCGCTCGGCCTGATGCTGCTGGTCGTGATACCCGTGATCGCGCTGACGCTGTATTTCGCGTGGCGCTATCGCGCATCGAACACGGGCGCGAAATACGCGCCGACGTGGGCGCATTCGACCACGATCGAAGTCGTCGTGTGGGCCATCCCCTGCCTGATCGTCGCAACCCTTGCCGTACTGATATGGAAGACAACGCATAGCCTCGATCCATACAAGCCGCTCGAGTCCGACGTCAAGCCGGTTCGCGTCGAAGTGGTCGCGCTGAACTGGAAGTGGCTGTTCATCTACCCGGACTACGGCGTCGCATCCGTCAACGAGCTTGCGCTGCCCGTCGATACGCCTGTCGATTTCCGCCTGACGGCGGAATCGCTGATGAACTCGTTCTTCATTCCGCAATTGGGCAGCCAGGTGTATGCGATGTCCGGCATGCAGACGCAATTGCATCTGATCGCCAACAGCACTGGCACGTTTGCGGGCCGTTCGTCGGCGTTTAGCGGACCCGGCTTCTCGGACATGAACTTCAGCACGGTCGTCACGAGCCGCGGCGACTTCGACGCGTGGGTCGCGCGCGCGAAAGCGTCGCCGCAAGCGTTGAACGTCGCCGCGTACGACGTGCTTCAGCAGCCCAGCAGAAAAAATCCCGTGGCGCTCTACAGCAACGTTGCGCCGGGCCTGTTCGACGGGATCGCGTTCCAGTACATGCGTGACGCGTGGGGCCGCCCGATCTGCACGACGGCGACGGCGGACATGATGGTGAAGCCGGCCCGCTTGCCCTCGCACGCGGCTTTGGTATCGGAGTAATGGATATGTTTGGAAAACTCACGCTCGACGCGATTCCGTATCACGAGCCCATCATCATGGGCACGCTCGGTGCCGTCATGCTCGGCGGGTTCGCGTTGCTCGCGGCCATCACGTATGCAGGCAAGTGGACTTATCTCTGGAAGGAATGGATCACGTCCGTCGATCACAAGCGGATCGGCGTGATGTACGTCATTCTTGCGCTGATCATGCTGCTGCGAGGCTTCGCCGACGCCATCATGATGCGCGCTCAGCAGGCCATTGCCTATGGCGACGCGGCGGGCTATCTGCCGCCGCATCACTACGATCAGATCTTCACCGCGCACGGCGTGATCATGATCTTCTTCGTCGCGACGCCGCTGATTCTCGGCCTGATGAACGTGGTCGTGCCGCTGCAGCTCGGCGCGCGCGATGTCGCGTATCCGTTCGTCAACTCGCTCGGCTTTTGGCTCTCGGTAGTCGGCGCGGTGCTGGTGATGATCTCGATGTTCGTCGGCGATTTCGCGGCGACGGGCTGGGTGGCGTATCCGCCGTTGTCCGAGCTCGGCTACAGTCCAACGACGGGCGTCGACTACTACATATGGTCGCTGCAGGTGTCGGGACTCGGCACGACGCTCAGCGGCATCAACTTCATCGTGACGATCCTGCGCATGCGTGCGCCGGGGCTCAATTTGATGAAGATGCCCGTGTTCTGCTGGACGGCGCTGATCACGAACATCCTGATCGTCGCGGTTTTCCCCGTGCTGACGGGCACGCTCGCGCTGCTGACGATGGACCGCTATCTCGACATGCACTTCTTCACGAACGAGCTTGGCGGCAACGCGATGATGTACATCAACCTGATCTGGGTATGGGGTCACCCGGAGGTGTACATCCTGATTCTGCCCGCATTCGGCGCGTTCTCGGAAATCATCTCGACGTTCTCGGGCAAGCCGCTGTTCGGCTACAAATCGATGGTGTATGCAACGGCTTCGATCGGCATTCTGTCGTTCTTCGTGTGGCTGCACCATTTCTTCACGATGGGCTCGGGCGCGAACGTGAATGCGTTCTTCGGCATCATGACGTCGATCATTTCGGTGCCGACGGGCGTGAAGCTCTTCAACTGGCTGTTCACGATGTATCGCGGCCGCATCCGTTACCACTCGTCGACGCTGTGGACCATCGGCTTCATGGTGACCTTCGCCGTGGGCGGCATGACGGGCGTGCTGCTCGCCGTGCCCGGCGCCGACTTCGTGCTGCATAACAGCCTGTTCCTCGTCGCGCACTTTCACAACGTGATCATCGGCGGCGTCGTGTTCGGGTGTCTGGCGGGCATCAGCTTCTGGTTCCCGAAGGTGTTCGGCTTCACGCTCGACGAGTTCTGGGGCAAGGTCGCGTTCTGGTGCTGGCTGGTCGGTTACTGGCTCGCATTCACGCCGCTGTACATCCTCGGCTTCGAAGGCATGACGCGCCGCATGAACCACTACTCGGTCGCCGAGTGGCATCCGTGGCTGATCGTCGCGTTGATCGGCGCGGTGATCGTCGGCATGGGCATTCTTGCGCTGCTGATCCAGTTCGCCGTGAGCATCTACAGGCGCGAGCAGTATCGCGACCTCACGGGCGATCCGTGGGACGGACGCAGCCTCGAATGGTCGACGGCTTCGCCCGCGCCGTTCTACAACTTCGCGCACGTTCCCGTCATTACGTCGCTGGAGCAGCATTGGGACAACAAGCAGTCGGGGCGCGTCCATACAAGGCCCGCGAAGTACGAAGACATCCACATGCCGCGCAATACGGCGGCGGGCTTCATCATCGCCGCATTCAGCCTGCTGTTCGGCTTCGCGATGGTGTGGCACATGTGGCTGTTCGCGGCGATCGGCCTGGTCGGCATGATCGCGACCTTCATCACGCGTTCGTACGATCAGGATGTCGACTACTACGTTCCCGCTGCGGAAGTGGCGCGTATCGAGAACGAGCGTTACGCAAAGATCGACAACGAACGTAACGAGCAAACTGCGGAGATGGCCTGAACCATGACAAGCGTATCGACCTATCAGGCCCGCGATCATCACGACGCGCACGGCCACGACCACGACCACGCTCACGACAGCGGAACGCGAACCACACTCGGGTTCTGGATCTACCTGATGAGCGACTGCCTGATCTTCGCGACGCTGTTCGCGACGTTCGGCGTGCTCGCCAACGCGACGGCGGGCGGTCCGACGGGCAGGCAGCTGTTCGAGTTGCCCTACGTGCTCGGCGAGACGTTGCTGCTGCTCGCCAGCAGCTTCACATTCGGCATGGCCATGTTGAGCATGCACGCGAACGGTCGAAGCAGCGTGATTCGCTGGCTGGCGGCGACGTTCGTGCTGGGCGCGGGATTCATCGGCATGGAAGTGTTCGAGTTCGCGAAGCTCGTCAGCGACGGCGCAGGCCCTTCGACGAGCGCATTCCTGTCCGGCTATTTCACGCTGGTGGGCATGCACGGTCTGCACGTGACGAGCGGGCTGCTGTGGATCGCCGTGATGATGCATCAGGTCGGCAAGTTCGGCCTGACGCCTGTGACGCAGCGTCGTCTCGCATGTCTGAGCCTCTTCTGGCACTTCCTCGATCTCGTATGGATCTGTGTGTTCAGTCTTGTTTATCTGCGTGAATTTCTATGAGCAAAACATCTGAATCGAATGCTTCGCACGGCAGTGTGAAGAGCTATGTGGTCGGCATGCTGCTGTCGCTGGCGCTGACGTTTGCATCGTTTGGCGTGGTGATGGCGCATCTCGTGCCGAAGTCGATGGGGCTGACGGCCGTTGTCGTGCTGTGCGTCGCGCAGCTCGTCGTGCAGCTGCGTTACTTCCTGCACCTGGGCTCATCGGCGGATCAGCGTTCGAATACGGGCATCTTCATCTGCACCGCGTTGCTGATTGCGATTATCGTGGCGGGTTCGCTGTGGGTGATCCATAACGCGAACGTGAACATGATGCCAACGCAGATTTCCGTCGAACGTGCGCTGGCGCGCGATTGACCGTCTGCAATGAACGAGGCTCGCGTTGTCCGCAGCGGACAACGCGAGCCCCGGCAAAAACAGGCGCGACGATTCGACTATGCCTCGCGTTGCCTGAAAGGCGCTTCGCGAACCACATCGCCCTGATAGAACGAGGCGAAGCGCTCAAGCTGACGCTTCGCATCGACGGGATCGACACCTTCCTTCAGCACGGCACTCGTAAAGCCCGTGCGTTCCATCTGGACCAACTGATCTGCAAGGACATCGCCCGTCGCGCGCAGATCGCCTGTAAAGCCGAGGCGCCGCCGGATCAGATAGGCCTGGCTGAATGCGCGGCCGTCGGTGAAATCCGGAAAGCAAAGCTCGACGCGTTGCGCGATGGCAATCGCGTCGCGAGACGCGAGAGGATCGGCGTCGTTATCGAGCGTCACGACACGTTCGACGGCATCGGCGCGATGATCGTCCGCGCCGAGAATGCGGATGCGTACCTGCGCGTTCATACGGACACCTCCATGGGCGTGCGGACCGCGTTGGCAGCCAGCTTGAACGGATCGGGCCCAATGCGCCGCACCGTTTCGATGAACGTCTCCTGACGCGGCCCGGATGAGCTTCGATGTTCGACATAGGTGCGCAGCACGGCATCGATCACGTCGGGCACTTCGTGCGCCGAAAACGACGGGCCAATCACTTTGCCCGGCTGCGCCTGGCCGCTTGCGTGTGAGCCATCCGATCCGCCGAGGGTCACCTGATACCACTCGGCGCCGTCCTTGTCGACGCCGAGAATGCCGATGTGTCCGCTGTGATGATGTCCGCACGAGTTGATGCAGCCGCTGATGTGCAGATCGACTTCGCCGATGTCTTCCAGTTCGTCCATATCCTGATAGCGTTCGGTGATCGCTTCCGCGATGGGCAGCGAGCGCGCGTTGGCGAGCGCGCAAAAGTCGCCGCCCGGACACGCGATCATGTCCGTCAGCAAGTGCACGTTCGCACTCGCGAGTCCGACGCCGCGCGCTGCTTCCCACAATGCAAACAGGTCGCTTTCATGGACCCAAGGCAGCACGATGTTCTGCGTATGCGTGACGCGGGCTTCGCCTGCCGAGAAAGCGTCGACGAGATCGGCGACCTGATCGAGCTGATCGGCGGATGCATCGCCGGGTGCCTGCAACAGGCGTTTGAACGACAGCGTGACGATGCGCAACGACGCATTCTTGTGAGGCGCCACATTGCGCTCCAGCCAGCGCGCGAACGCGGGATGCCTTGCGGCAGCGTCGTGAATCGACGCGCTTGCGTGCGGCTCCGACGGCTTGTCGACGGATGACGTCGCAGGCTGCACGAAATAGGCGCTGACGCGTTCGAGTTCCGCATGCGGGATCGTGTGCGGACCGCCGTCCAGTTCGACGATCTGACGAAACTCCTCTTCGACCTCGTCGATATAGGTCTGGCCTTCCGCCTTCACGAGAATCTTGATGCGCGCCTTGTACTTGTTATCGCGCCGGCCATAGCGGTTGTACACGCGAACCACGGCCTCGATGTAGTTCATGATGTGCTGCCACGGCAGGAACTCGCGCAGCACGGTGCCGATCACGGGCGTGCGTCCCATGCCGCCGCCGACCGTCACGCGAAAGCCGAGTTCGCCACTCGCGTCGTAACGCAGGCGAAGGCCGACGTCGTGCCATTCGGTTGCGGCGCGATCGTCGGTGGCACCTGTGATCGCGATCTTGAACTTGCGCGGCAAGAACGCGAATTCGGGGTGCATGGTCGTCCATTGACGCATGATTTCGGCGAACGGGCGCGGGTCTGCGATTTCGTCCGGCGCGACGCCTGCGCGCTCGTCGCACGAGATGTTGCGGATGCAGTTGCCGCTCGTCTGGATGCCATGCATGTCGACGGTGGCCAGCAGATCCATGACGTCGGCCGCTTTGGAAAGCGGAATCCAGTTGAACTGCACGTTGGTGCGCGTCGTGAAGTGTGCGTGATGCGTGGGCAGACGGACGGTGCCGAGCGCGCGCTGTGCATCGAGCGCGCGACGGTAGACGTCCGCTTCGGGCGCGTCGTACTCGCGCGCGACGCGCGCCAGCACGCGCAACTGCGCGCTCGACAACTCGCCGTAGGGCACAGCGACGCGCAGCATCGGCGCGTGCCGTTGCACGTACCAGCCGTTCTGCAGCCGCAGTGGCCGAAATGCATCTTCAGGGAGCCTGCCGTCCTGCCATCGTTCGATCTGGTCGCGGAACTGGGCGGCGCGGGCTTGCAGGAAAGCTTTGTCAAACTCGTTGTACTGATACATGGGGTTGACCTGGACGGCAGCGTAAGCGCACTCGACGCTCTCGCAAGTGAATCGGGAACGGCAGCCGACAGGATTGGCGGCGCGTTCGCGATGGGAAATGTATCGTTGAATCTACTGTCGGGCGCGGCCGCCGACAAGACGCAGATGGCGCTGAAATGAGCGCAGCAGTTGAAAAAAGCGGTGCGGCGGCGCGGACTCTGACGCGCCGAAAAAGAAGCCATACAACGATCAAACGCGCGAGAGCCTATTCCAACAGCGCCGTCGTCTGCGGAATCATCGCGGCTTGCCCGCGCAGTGTGCCGTGCTCGTCGATCAGTTGCCACACGGTCGCGCGTTCGATCCAGAAGCGCTTGCCCGACTTCGCGATGCGCACGCCGCGATAACCCGTGACGAAGCCGTCGCGCGTCACCTGATCGAGAAATGCCTGACGCTCGCGGCGTTCGGGTGCTTCAGCCGAAAGACGCGACGCAAGCGCCGTCAATTCGTCCCAGTCGTAACCGAACAGCGTTTGCGCGCGACGGTTGCCATACACGAACACAGGGTCTTCGGCCGTATTGTGGGCGAGCAAGCCAAATGGCGCCTCGTGATACAGCCAAGCAGCCGCGTCTTCCGCGCGCTGATGCCCTGCGACGAGTTCCGCGCCGACAAGGCGCGCATAGCTGCCCGTCAGCAGCTTGAAGAAATCCAGATCGGTGCGTAAATCCATTGGCTCGGCTCTCCATGCAGACGGGCATTCTAGCGCGGCGCCTGATTCTGCGCGTCTCTGCCCCGAACGCCGATTCTCAACTTTGCTCAAGCTCACCGCATTGGTCCGATTGTTGAGAATGTCACATTCGTATATGCGTACATTGCATTGCATTGCATTGCATTGCATTGCATTGCGTTGCCGCGACGCTTTGTCGATGAAGTCGCGGCCGCTTCAACGCGCTTACGCAGCCACGTCCCGCTTGCGCTGCACGCGTCTTATGACGGAACTCGCCATGCTCGCTACCTTCTACTTTCCGTATCTGTCGACGCTCAACGCGCCGTCGGCGCCATCGGGCGTCGTCGAATTGATTCGCCACGGCAACGTGCAGGCAGCCGCCGCGCACGTGCAGCGTCTCGTCGAGAGCGACGACGACGCGTCGCCTGCCGCGCTGCTGCAATTGCAGGGCGATCTGCAACTGTCGCTGGGCATGGAAGTCGATGCCGACGATTCGTTTCGCGAAGCGCAAAAGCGCATGCGCGACGACAAGGACGCGATGCGCTTCGTGTCGTGGCGCAACGCCGGCTGGCAGGCGCTGTTCCGCTACCGCTACGGCACCGCGATGTCATGCTTCATGCGGATCGCCGATCATCCCTGCGCGAGCGGGGCGCAGCGGCTCGACGCGTTGTTCGGCGCGTTCGGCGTGCTGTTCAGCGTCGGACGTCTGCGCGACGCGCGTGCCGCGCTCGATACGCTCGAAGACCTGCTCGACGAACCGGCCGCGCAGGTGAGCCATGCCGCCGGCTGGCAGCGGCTGCTGAGCACCGTGCGTGTCGATGTCGAGGCGCAAAGCCAGTTGCGCTCGCACGCCGCGCTGTCCGATCACATCTACTG